>CAYSMU010000124.1:0-8047 GCA_964432145.1 uncultured Chloracidobacterium sp. | reverse complement strand
CCCGTGCGGACGCAGTGCCAGGCCAGGGCCGTTGCATGGGCGTCGGCTTCGGCGGTCCGATCAATACGCCGACGGGATGCGTGCTCAAGTCGCACCAGGTCGGCGGGTGGGACGATTTCCCGCTGCGCGACTGGTTCGGGCGGAACACTGGCCTCACGACCATTGTCGCGAACGACTCCAATGCGGCGGGCTGGGGCGAGTACCGGTGCGGCTCTCGATAGGATCGAGAACCCCGAACTCGTACTCCAGCAGACGATCCGCGACATGCGCGATCGTGTGCCGGAACTGAACAATTCGGTAGCTCAGGTGATGGCAACCGAAAGGCTTTTGCTCAAGCAGAAAGAGAATCTCTCGACGCAGGTCGTCGAGCTCGATAGCAAGATCAAGGCATCGGTCAAAATGGGCCGAGACGATATCGCTACGGCATACATCGGCCAGCTCCAGCAGGCTCAGGCCGACCTCCAGCGTACCGAAGCACAGGCGGCCCAGGCCGGTGACGCTTCGAAGCAGGCTCTTAAGGCACGCGATAACTATGTCCTAAACATGAAGAAGCGTACGGCCGAGGCCATGCAGCTCATCAGCGCCGCGAAACAGGCTAAATTGCAGGAACAGCTCGCCCAGACGATGGACACCTTCAACATCGGCGACGACGCATCGACGTTCAACGAGATGCGTGAGAAGATCGACCGCCGTGTCGCTGCCGCCGAGGCAAAATTGCAGCTGGGTTCTGCTTCCGTCGATTCGCAGATGCAGGATATCGAGCGCGAGGCGATGGACATCCAGCTTCAGGACAAATTGCTCGAGTATAAGGCTCAGATGGGTATGCTCAGTGCCGGGACTCCTCCGGAGAGCAAGCAGATCGAGGCAAATTCGACCGTTCAGGAAGCAGAGGTGATCGACATCAAGAATACTCAGGCAAGCTGAGGTACTCGCTTCGAACGCTTTCCACCAATTTTGCATCTAGATAATTTATGGCCGATCTGGCGAAATACGGGCAAGGAATAGAGAAATTCAACCAAAGCTACGCGAAAGCGGCCCTTAAGGAACCTATCAACTTTTGGGGCCTCGCGGGCTTTCTTGCCGCGGCCGCATTTACCGGCAGCGTCATACCTCTGTTGATCGCTCTGATCGCCGAAGCGATCTACATAATGGTCATTCCCAACCTTCCCCAATATCGCCAGCTCGTCCAGAAGCGCGAACAGCAGCGGTTGCTCGATGCTCATAACGCCGGACGCGAAAAGCTCATCAAATCGTTTACTCCGCGCGAGCGCGAGGCCGTCGAGTACCTTCGGTGGCTGAAAGAAAAAATTCAGGACAATTACCGCAAGTTTACCGGTGCCGGCCAATTGCCGTCGAATCTTAAGGCTCTCGATCAGCGTTGGGAAGATTTTGTCGATCTGCTCGACGTCTACCGCAGGCGTAAACAGCATCTCAAGTCGATCAACCGCACTGCGGTCCATAATCAGCTCTCGCAGGCATTTCGGGCAATGGAATCGGCTCCCGACGAAAAGACCAAGCGGATACAGCAGACAAACGTCGAGATACTAAAACGCCGCGTTGCGTCGTTCGATGAGATCGAACGCAGCGTCAAGCTCGTCGAAGGGCAGCTTCAATCGATAGAGAACTTCTTCAGCTACCTCAACGATGAGATCGTCACGATCTCAACGCCCGAGAAATTCTCGCTTCTCGATTTCGAACAGCTCTCCGACTCGATCGCGATGACGAAGCAGATGCTTGACGCCACCGCCGACGAGGTCGGAGCGCTCGATATGTACAACCGCGAGATGGGCAATCTCGAACTTCTTCCCGGTGCAAAATAGATCACTCGGTCACGATCCTTTTTGATGAGTGACCATGACATAACTACAGCCCCAGGTTTCGCAAAGCGTAACCTGGGGTTTACTGCGTCAGGCCCCTGAGAGCCTGTGAAAGTGGGGACAGGCTGCAGGCAGTTCGGTTTGCGAGTAAGGACGGAATCTAATATTATTATTGGTTTCTAAATAGCAGGTAAATACAAATTATTATTATTACGATAAGACATATATGAAACGAGTAGGAATACTAGCAGGACGAGAGATCACGTTTCCTGAATCAATTATCAAGAGCATAAATGAAAACGGCGGCGGCGAGGTCGTTGCCGAAATGGTCACCGTTGGAGGTATCCGCCTCGACGAACCGAAACATTACGACGTCATCATCGACCGTATTTCACACGAAGTGCCGTACTATCGGGCGATGCTCAAGCGAATGGCGCTCGAGGGCACGTATATTATCAACAATCCTTTCTGGTGGTCGGCTGACGACAAGTTCTTTAACTTCAGCCTTGCCGCGAAGATCGGGGTCGCGATTCCCAAGACCGTACTTCTGCCGCAGCACAGCTATATCAAAGACATTACGAGCGAAAGCCTCCGAAATCTTGAGTACCCGATCGACTGGCAAGGCGTCGTCGATTACGTCGGCTTCCCTGCTTTCCTCAAGCCGTTCGACGGCGGCGGCTGGAAGAATGTATCCAAGATCCACAACATCGAGGACCTCTTCACCGAGTACAACCAGTCGGGAACTCTCTGCATGACGCTGCAGGAAGGCATCGAATACGACCACTTCGTCCGCTGCTACTGCGTCGGTAAGGAAAAGGTCTTGATCATGCCATACGATCCGTCAAAACCGTATCTAAGCGGTATGCAGTATGTCGATGTCGATGATTACCTCACGCCGGAGCTTCACGCACGTGTTGAGCAGGACGTCAAAACGATCTGCACCGCACTCGGTTACGATCTCAACACGGTCGAGTTCGCGATCAAAGACGGCATCCCGTACGCGATCGACTTTATGAATCCCGCACCCGACGCCGAACTGGCTTCGGTCGGTGAAAAGAACCACCGCTGGATCGTCGATAACATGACCGCGTTTATTCTGAAGAAACTCGAGGAAGGCTGGGAAACCCCCGAATACCGCTGGTCAGCGATGCTCAATCCGCCTGAGAAAGCAGCTAAGATCTAGCCGTGACCAAGTTAGCGATCACGAAGAAAGCACGATAAGGAAAACCCATTTCTTTCGTGCCTTTTTTCGTTTGTCTGTACGCGGGCGGGCTAACAAGTCAGGCATCAATTTCTTCAATCGTCCTGTTCGACAAGGTCGTACGGAATGCGTTGTGAAAGCATCCGGGCAGTGACGGTGAGGCCGGTCCAGATCATTACGGCAACACCGGAGACGGCCCAACCGATGTTTGCGATGAGGCCTTCTTCAAAGAGGACGCCGAAGATTATGGCCGGTAGTGCAAAAAAGGTGATCCGCAGCGTGGTCTTTTTCGAACGCTCGACCCCGTCAAGCATGTTGACGCGGCCGATCTCGAGGTCCATATACTCTTCGTCGGAATTCAGGTGGGAAAAATAGTCGGCCTCGCCCTTTGCCCAGCGGCGTAGGCTCGGGGTCTCAGCGATGCGATTAGCGGTAGCAAAATGATGAATTACATGGGCGATCTTACCTTCTCGAAGGGCGATCTCAGCAAGGCCGCGGGCAGTACGAAAGTTCTCACCGATCCGTTCGAGGGCGGTTTGGAACACGTTCTCGGCACGCCGCCATTCGCCTATCTGAAAGTACCATTCGCCAAGACGCACCAGGAGGTCGCCATCGTCCGCGGACCGGCGTTCCGAAAGGCGAAGGGCGGCAAGTGCCCGGCGTTCGAGTTTCGCGCTGCGTTCCATGCCGGCAAAGGAGTGTAAACAGCGGGCAAAGTCGAACAAAAGCCGTCCGTCACGCGGACGCAGAACGAGGGCCCGGCGAAAGGCCTCAAGAGCCTGGGGAAAATAGCCGCTGACACGAAGTGCGTTGGCGAGTTCGCAAAGGTCATCAGCCCTGTCGTCGCCTGTTTCGATCGTGTTATCGGGGTGTGGCCGTCTTTTGTTTCCCCGGGTACCCCGTAGCGAACTTTCGAGCACATCGGCTGAGGGTATTCTTGCGAACTCGGCCCGCATCAACGTTTCCTTTGGGTCAGCGAGATGGTCGCGAAGTTCGATCGAGCGGGTGTCGAGTATGTTATCGGCGAGTTTCGGCAAAATGCCCTTGAGCATCCTGCGGAAATCCTCACCTCCCGACGCGATGCTGATGTTCAGGCCCTTGCCCCGGATCTGAGTGCGATAACGGTAGTAAACATTACCTCCACGCCTCATGGAGCGGACCGACTGGGTCTCGACCTGCTCGATGTCGCTGACCTTCAGACTGCGTCGCGATGTATTGACCCATGCCCAGAGTCTCGGGACCAAACCCGTTCGGCTCAGCCGGCGTCCATCAAACTCGATGCGGTCATTAAGGGCAAACGACGGAACGAGTATCCACGAGAGGCCAAATATGAATACTCCGGCTAGGTCGTTTTCGATATAAAAAAGGAATGCCGAAATGAATGTTGCAAGAAAGAGCGCAGTGAAATAGCCATGCGGAGATACGCGTACAGAAACAGAAGCGGCCTGCCCGCCAGCTTCCGTAGAAGCCTCGCGTGCGGCCGCATCTAGTTTGGTTTGGTCGAAATGGCTCAATCGAGAAATCCGCCTTTGAATTCTCATGAAAGCGCGATCACCCCGGATCGTCCAAAAACGCTACTGCGAGATGCTGATCGGTGGGATTCCACCTCCCCCGAACGGCGAATCAGGGGTCGGTTCCGGGATCTGCTTTGCCCGCTCAGGATCGATGGCTTTGAGCTTCTCTTTCGACTCCGTAGCCGTGTCGCTCAGCCGGACCGGCTTTCCGTCCAGATCCTTTGCCTCGCTGGCAGCTTTTGCGATGTTAAAGTAGAGATCGGCAGCTTCCTGCTTTTTGCCCTGCTTCTCGTAAATCTTGGCGAGATTGAAATTAAGGGTTTCCTTAGCTATCAGCGGATCGCTCAGAGCGATCAACTCCTGGTAGATCGCAACGGCCTCATCCAGTTTGTTATCATCGGCCCGCGTTTGGGCGAGGGCAAATTTCGCCAGTTTGCCGGTGTCCGACGTCGTATTCGCAATGGCCTCAAGTTCTGCAATACCGGCCGTACGGTCTATATTGAGCCGATTTACGGCAATGAAGTACTTGGCCTTCTCGCCGACGGAACCTCCGAATTTATCGATGACCGCCTGAAACTCCGCGATAGCCGCCTCGGAACGCTCCTTTTCGGTCTTAAAGACCTTGTCCGTTGTGCCGGCCGCGGCCGGTATATCGGAGACGCGAGCCTGCGATGTTTCTATCGCCTTACCGAGAGCTGCCTGGGCCGCACCGCTGGTTGTCCGGCTGCGGCTCATAATGAACATGACCACGATGGTCAAAATGATAACCGCGACCACTGCGTAAAGGATCGTCTTTCCCTTTCCCTCGAGTTTTTTGCCGACCTCCTCGATCTTGGGAACGACCTGCTGCTGGAACGGGTCAACGTACTTTGCCTTCTCGGTTGGAGCCGCCGCGGCAGCGGCCTGAAGCTGTTCAAATCGTCTTTTCTTACTGGACATCGCTAATTATGCAAAAACTGCTGGTCTTCTCGTTATATAATTGCCGCAAACGGCTTTTTTCCAAAAGAGTTAATGTAGCTTAATTCGGCAATTAGAGCAAATAACTAGCGGAAATATGAAAAGCGAAAGAGTTTTGAAGCATCAAAATAAATGGCGGCAGGCGGGAACAAATCTCTGCGGACGGTGTCTAACGTTACAGTTCGCCCGAAAAGCGAACGGGGCAATTTGACAGCTTCTCCCAGGCGAGAACGCTAAAGGGCGGCGATGGTCTTCAGTAAGTCAATCACGTTTGACGACGAAGAAATTGGGCGGGCTATAGTGTCTGTCACCTCCGCTGGTGCCCAGGGGCGAGACGATGCCCTTTTTATTGACAAGTTAAAGGCGGGCGACCATGTCGCCTTCGAAAAGTTGACCGATCTATATTCCGGCGACATATATGCCTTGCTGTACAGGCTGACCGAGAATGCCGAGGAAGCGGCAGACTTGACGCAAGATACGTTTCTGCGGGCATTGAGGTCTATTAAGGGCTTTCGCGGGGACGCGGAATTGAAAACTTGGCTTTTTCGGATCGCCATCAACGAATCGCGAAACCGCTTTCGCTGGTGGAAACGTCGCCGCCGCGATGTGACGATCTCGATCGACGCACCGATCGGTGATACGGACACCGCGATCTCGGATACGATCGCCGACCGCTCGCTTAGCCCCGAGGACGACACGCTCAGGCGTGAACGGGAATATGCTCTGCGGGCAGCCCTTTCGGAACTTTCCGAGCCTTATCGTGAGGCGGTCGTTCTATGTGACGTCCAGGGCCTTAGTTATGAGGAAACGGCGGATGCCCTCGGAGTAGGTATCGGGACCGTTAAATCACGAATATCGCGAGGCCGCGAAGAACTGCGGCGGCGTTTGAAAGATTTTTGACAATTTGATGAATGGCTGACTCACCCCGGTCTCAATTTTGAAGACTAAACAAATCGGTGCCAAACGATAGGTCAAAGTGAGCGAGAATTGGGAGGAGATCGGCCGAAATGCGGCCAAGCCGGTTGTTTGAATCGACCAGCAACATCGATGAGGTGACCGAACGAAGCTGTATTGACGGACGAATGATTCCCAATTGGACGATGTTAACTGTGAAAGCAGGCAACAGCCGGGGTCAGTCAGCCATTCATTAGATGGTTTGGAGCAATTGAAATGAAGTGCTCAGAACTACAATTTGACCTTACATTATATCCGGACGGTTCGCTCGGAGAGACTGCTCAGGCAGCCATCGACGCCCACCTTGTCGCGTGTCCGCTGTGCCGCCAGGCGGTCAGCGAATATAGCGAGACAGGGGCTCAACTTCGAAAGATCAATCGCCCCGCTGCCCCGGCATTTCTTAAGCATAGGATAAAGGAATCTCTATTTGCCGAGCTTGATCGAGGTGTTAGGCCCAGCCCGCGGGCGTATTCCGAAATTCTCGAGTGGCTCCAAATGAGAGTGATGCCGTACGGTGTCGGCGTACTCGCCTCTTTAATGATCGGCGTCACATTTCTCACTATGATGTTCTCTGGAATGCTTGCCCCGCGAATGGGTGAGACGACTGCCCGCAGCAGCGATTCCTCGATAATGCTCGCCAGTAACCGCGGTCCTTATGACGATACGCTGACCGCAGATGTGATCTCACCGATCGATTTTGCGCGGACCCGAATGGCTTACTCCTCAGAGTCTCCGAGCGTAAATCCACAGGGTGCACTGATCGCACTTACGAAGTCGTTTGTACGCGGAAAGATGAAGGACGAAGAAGTTGTCGTGGTCGCGGACGTTTTCAGCAACGGGCTCGCGAGAGTCGCCGAGGTGGTCGAGCCGTCGCAGAACGTCCGGGCAGTAGCTGAATTGGAAAAAGCCCTTCAGTCGGATCCAGCGTTCGCCCCGTTTGTTCCGTCAAATATGGACGAAAGGCCTGAAAGCGTTCGCGTTGTGCTTAAGTTTCAGAGCGTAAACGTACCGACATCTTCAAAGCGAAGCCGTGTAAAACTCTAGCTGGTCACATCTTGTCGATCTCAGCCTTGAGCCTGTCGGCCACGGCTTTGTCGACAGGGAGAACGAGATTGTACTGCTCAAGTGCGGCCGACTTATTCTTCTTTCGGGTGTAGGTTATTCCCAAGTTGACTCTCGCCTGCACGAATTTCGGACTGATTGCAAGGCACTTCAGATAAGCTTCGATCGCCCGGTCATATTGCTTGTCCGCAAATGATGCGTTACCGAGCAAATACCAGCCATCAGAATATCTTGGATTGTTGTTTGTGTAATCCGTAAGGCCCGCGACTGCACGGGTGTACATTCTGGTTGCCTCAACTGATTTTTCCTGTCCGACGAGGGCATTGCCAAGGTAGTAATAAGTCTCACCGTCGTTCGGCTGGAGCCTAAGCGCCATATTGCAGGCGTTTGCGGCAAGAACATACTCCCTTGTTCCGTTGTAGGCACGGCAAAGGTTCGTATAGGGCAGGTACCGGTTGGGCAGGATCTGAACGCCAGCCTTCGCCGCCTGAACTGCGTCGTCGGATCTGCCAACCAGGCTATAAAGCCAACTCAGCTCGGTA
>CAYSMU010000123.1:0-8057 GCA_964432145.1 uncultured Chloracidobacterium sp. | reverse complement strand
CTTGTGATCGCGGGCGTTGCAAGCTGAGCCCGTGGAAACACATATTCCCTCGGCATCGAGCATTGCCAGGATCATCTCGCCGTTCGTGTTCTCGAACGAGATACTAGAGGTATTGGGCAGGCGCCGAGCAACGTCAGCCGTGCCGTTGCGGCGCGAACTTGGCACAGTGCTCAGGATCACGCTCTCAAGTCTGTCGCGCATCGATCTGATACGCTCCATAGGTGTCAAGTCATTAACGAATTCTGCCGCGGCACCGATCCCCGCGATCTGGTGAACAGCTTCTGTCCCGGCCCGGCGTCCGCTTTCCTGTCCGCCGCCGATCGATTGGGACGGCAGTTTCACCCCGTCGCGTATATATAATGCGCCAATACCTTTCGGTGCGTGAAATTTGTGCCCCGAAACGGAAAATAGATCGACCTCTGTCGGTTTGAGATCGATCGCCACTTTTCCCACCGCGTTGACGCCATCGACATGAAAGAGAGCGTCCGAGTGTTCCTTTACGATGCGGCCGATCTCATCGACCGGAAATAATATTCCCGTCTCGTTGTTCGCAAGCATCACCGATACGACCGCTGTGTCTGTGCAGAGCGAAGACCGCAGGGTATCGAGATCGAGCGAACCATTTTCATCGACATCTAGCCACGTTACGGTGAAACCGCGATCTTCTAACCTTTCACAGAGCTTTCGAACTGCTTCGTGTTCGACACGGGTTGTGATGATATGACGCTTGCCGGTCAATTCGAGGGCCCCGAGTATCGCCCAATTGTCGCTCTCGGTACCGCCGGACGTGAATATGATCTCGCTTGGCGACGCAGCCCCTAAAAGTCCCGCCACACTCTCCCGAGATATTTCGACAGCGCGTTTTGCATCTCTGCCCGATGCGTATGCCGACGACGGATTACCGTATGCCCCGCAAAGGAATGGACTCATCGCCTCGAACACTTCCGGGGCGACCTGCGTGGTGGCATTATTATCGAAGTAGATCATCTGTTGTTGATTGACCAGCGCCGTCAATTTACCATTTACGCTTTACGAATTACAATTACTCTACTTTGAGCGCCACAATTAACATTACCGAACCGACCGGCCGCACTTGGGAAGCGGTGCTTAAGGCTGGCCATCCGACCTCGATCGGCCGGGCCAAGGACAATGATATCGTCCTCAATGACCGGCGGGCTTCCCGAAAGCACGCGTTCATTTTCAGCGACAAGGGCGACTTTAAGATCGTCGATGGTTATATCGAGAATGGCCAATTGCTGCGGAGTGTAAATCACGTCTTCATTAACGGCGTGATCAAACTTGAGGCCACACTTGCCGATGGCGACGTTATTACCATCGGCGAGAGCCGGCTAGAGTTTAAGACGGTTCGGGAGGTGCTCGGTACCCAGATCAGCCTGACTCCATCGATCTCGAAGACGATCGAACGAGAGGCCGAGCGATCGCAGAGCGTGAACTTCGACGATTCCCCGCTTGGTCATACGCAGGTTCAGATATCGGTAAATGAGATCATCGGCCGCAGTTCGAATCTGTCGCTCGAATCGGCGACGGCAACACCTGAAGAGATCAAGGACCTTCGCCGCAAGGCAAAATTTCTCGACCTGCTGTTCGAAATGAGCAAGACATTGGGAACGGTCTTTGATCTTGAAGAGATATTTGAAAAGGCCACTGACCTGATCTTTCGCGGGACACCGGCAGATCGCGTGATCGCTCTTCTTCGGGATGAAAAGGCTGACGACGAATCGCTGTACCAGATCGGGGCTAAGACGCGCGACGCGAGCTTCGAGAAATTGACCGAGACGCTGACTGTCAGTCGGACGATCACGCGTCGTGTAATGGCTGACGGGGTTGCGATATTGTCGCAGGACGCGAAGACCGATGAGCAGTTTCAGGGCGCCGAATCGATCGTATCGCAAGGTGTTCGCTCTACGATATGCGCTCCGCTGATCACCCAATCAGGCGTTCACGGTGTGCTTTATGCCGACAGGCTCGATCCTTTCGCCGCGTTTCGTCAGGACCATTTGGAACTGATCTCGGCAGTAGCGGCACAGGCAGCGGTTACTGTTGAGACTGTAAGAGCACACCAGCGGCTCGCTCGCGAAGAGGTCGCACGGGCAAATTACAGTCGCTTCATGCCCGAGTACGTCGTACAGCAATTGCTCGAAAACCCCGACTCTTTTCGTCTTGGCGGTGCAAATCAATTGATCACGGTACTCTTCGCTGACATTCGCGGGTTTACCGCTATTTCAGAAAACGAGAATCCGGAAATGGTCGTTGGCCTGCTTAACCAGTATTTCACCGCGATGTCTGAGATCATCTTCGAACACGGCGGGACACTCGACAAGTACATCGGCGACGGCCTGATGGCACTTTTCGGCGCACCGACCGCCACGCCCGAGGATGCTCGAAATGCACTAAGCGCTGCCGTGGCTATGCAGAAAAGGCTTCTGACCCTCAAACACGAACTCGGCGACCAGGGCTTTGCAGACATTGCAATCGGTATCGGCCTGCACACGGGCGTCGCGACCATTGGATATATTGGCTCGGAAAGACGCTCTGAATACACGGCAATTGGCGACACGGTAAACCTGGCATCCCGGCTCGAGTCGAATACGATCGGCGGCCAGATACTTATCAGCGAGGCAACCGCAAAGGCGGCGGGCGACATCTTTCCCTTGGTCAAACGCGATCCGCTAACGGTCAAAAACCGAAAACAGCCGGTCGATCTTTATGAAGTGAAATGGAGCTGATCAGGGTTGGAAGGATTACCAAATTAGGCATATAATTCTTAAATCCATTTATTCGAAGAGATTTCTTTTATGCTAAAGATCTCGTCCCTAAAGAAATTGGTCACGGATTCGATGGCGATCGATCTCGGTACCGCCAGCACTATAATTGCTGTAAAGGGCCGCGGCATCGTGCTCGATGAACCGTCGCTCGTAGCAATCAACGAGATGTCGGATGAGATCGTTGCTTTCGGGCAGGAAGCTGCGGATATGACAGGCCGCGAAGGCCGCGACGTAGTGGTCAAGGCACCTCTCATCGGCGGTGTGGTCGCTGATTTTGAGCGCACTAAGCGAATGCTCGCTCACTTCGTCAAGAAGGCGAAGACCGGCGGTTCGAATATCTCGATCCAGGCCGTAATGAGCATGGTCTCGGACGTCACCCACGTCGAACAGCGTGCTTTGCTCAATGCTGCGGACGATGCCGGTATCGGCAAGGTCTTTATGATGGAAGAAGGCCTTGCGGCCGCTTTTGGTGCAGGGGTTTTGCCTACCGATAAGCGCGCCTCCGCTATCGTCGACATCGGCGCCGGCACGACCAATATTGCGATCGTTGCAAAAGGGACGATCGTCCACTCGACCTCCGAGAGGTACGGCAGCAATGCCATCAACGAAAGCCTTGCTACTCACCTTCGCCGCCATCGCGGCCTGCAGGTCGGCGAAGAGACCACCGAAATGCTCAAGACGACTTTTTCGTCCACGTTTCTTCCGGACGATCTCGATAAGTCGATCGAAGTTCGCGGAAGAGATGTCCAGACAGGCAGCCCCGGCGCCGTCGAGATCACGGCCGGTGAGGTTTACCCGATCGTCGAGGGGATCGTCCGCCGGATCGCGATCCGAATAAAGGACACTTTGACCGAACTTCGCCCTGAGGTCGCCGCAGATATCTACGACCGGGGCGTGATAGTCACGGGCGGCGGAGCTCTGCTCGAGGGCATCGATCAATATCTTCGCTCATTCATCAATCTTCCGGTCACCATATCCGACGAACCGAGGTTTGCGACGGTCAACGGCCTTGTTAAGATGTTCGACGACCAAAAACTGCTCGAGCGAGTGGCTCGCAACGAACTTAGCGTGCTGCAGAATGCCGAGATCCCGTTCGAGGCCTAGGACGGAACGCCGCTTTACACTCATACATTTTCTTTAGCTCTTGTCCGCCTTTGTAATCCCGATCGAAAAAGGGATAGGTGTCGTATTTTCTTGTGATATCCTAGGACAGCCGAAATGGAAAGCAATGGACTTTAACGACTTGTTACCGGCAATGACGACTCTGCGAAATGTCGTTGACATCGCGCTGGTCTTCGTTATTGTATACGTCGTTCTCAAGTTGTTTCGCGGCACGCGTGCGGTACCAACACTGGTCGGCATGGTGATCCTTGCCCTTCTGTACTGGCTCGCCGTTACTCAGGAATTGTCGACGCTCGAGTTCGTTCTGCGTTACGCAGTCGGCTTTATCGGAATTGCGATCATAGTTCTCTTTCAGTCCGAGATCCGTCAGGCGTTGATCTATTTTGCCAATCGATTCCGTTTTCCAATTTTAAGGAAACAACGCGGACAGTTCGGCGGCAGCGTTTACGACGAGATCGTGCTGGCCGTTACGACTCTTGCCACGGAAAAGACCGGTGCCCTCATCGTCATCGAGCGCAATGTCGGGCTAAGGAATTTCATCGACGCGGGCGTTCAGCTCGACGCTCGGATCAGCTACGACCTTTTGGTTTCCATCTTCCACCCGGAAACTCCGCTCCACGACGGAGCAGTCGTGATACAAAACGAGCGGATCGCCGCGGCATCAGTTTTCCTGCCGCTGACCAAAAATCCTGAGGTTTCCCGTGAGCTCGGCACACGTCATCGCGCGGCTATAGGCATCACCGAGGGCTCCGACGCGATCTCGCTGGTCGTATCTGAGGAGACGGGTTTGATAACCTATGTCGAGGCAGGGCAAGTCCGGCGTAATATCGACGCGACGCAGCTGCGTAAACTACTACTCGACGCACTTGAGATACCACTTGTCGAAACACGCCGTGAAAAAAAATTCGCGGCCGATAACACCGAGGGGCCCGAGATAGTTTGACCGAGATGGCCGACAAGTTCCTGTTAAAGCAAATACTGAGAAAGGTCTTTTTGGAGGACTGGGCGCTTAAGCTGCTCGCGTTGGTGATCACGTTCGCACTCTGGCTCGGCGTCACTGGACTCAGCACGCCTGCGACCAAGCGTTTGACCGTCCCGTTAAATCTCAATATTTCGAGCAACGCCCAGGTGACGAACGTTCCGCAGCGAGACGTTCAGATCGAGATCAACGGGGACAAACGAAAGATCGAGCAGATACGGAGCAGCGACCTGATCGCCTTTCTCGACCTGACCGAAATGAAGCCGGGCGACTGGGTCGTTTCTCTTTCTCCCGATACGGTGTTTGTGCCACTGCCGCAGGGCGTAAAACTCGCCGATGTCGTGCCCGGCCGGATCGCCGTCAATATTGAGGCCGTCGAAGAACGCGAGGTCGAGGTCAGGGCTGATACCACGGGTTCGCCGGCGCCAGGATTTGAGGTTTACTCGACATCCGCCCTGCCGCCGAAGATCAAGGTACGCGGCCCCGCAAGTGTGATGAAGTCGCTCGATATTGTTCGCACCGACAAGATCGACATCAGCGGAAAGAGGTCGGAATTCACGGCCCGCCAGATCGCAGTCGTTTCCCCCGATCCAAAAACCGCCGTGCTGAATACGGTGGTCGACGTGTTCTTTCGAATTGGTGAAAGACGCAGTGAACGTGCCTTTTCTGTCCCGGTCGCCAACGATGCCGGGAAGACCGCCTCGTTCGTGATCTATGCCCCAAGGACATTGCTCGCTAAGATGCGAGCCGATGACTTTAAGGTCGAGATGTTCCTGAACGACAAGGGCGAGGAAGAGCCGCAAGTCGTGCTGCCGCCTGAGCTGCAAGATCTGGCTGAGGTGCGAAGGCTAAAAGTCACTTAGTCGTCTTTGCCGCTGAGGCAAGGAATTCCCGAATATCCTCGCGCATCTCGTCTGTGATCTCATGCTTTGCTGCGTAGTGTTTTGAGCGGTAAGTAGGAAGCATGGCGGCCAATCTCTCATTGAATTTCGCGAACTGCTCCTGCGTATAAAACTCGTCATCGTCCCCAAACAGATAAAACGTCTCAGCCGTGAACGGCCTGTAGATCTCATTCGTGTCGAGGTCACCGGGAATGCCGCCGCAGACGCCGACGATGCCTTTCAGTACTTCGGTGTGCGTGAAGGCAAACCGAAAATTCAACGCACACGCCTGCGAGAAACCGTACATAAATACTTGGTCCCGGTCGATCAGCCCATCCGACTTAAGCTTATCGATCACGTCTAGCACGAACTTATGATGCAGCCGCACGTGTTCCTCGGGCCGGCGGTCGGACAGCCAGCCATAGCCGATGCGATAGCCATCGTCGGTTCGGCGATAATGCGGGTGCGGAGCCTCGATCGACGCGATCACGTAACGGTCGCCGGCGACGAGCTTTGCCTCTCGCATCATGTACCGTTTGTGAGCCCCGTAACCGTGTACCGCGATCAGCAGCGGTGCCGGCGTCGTGATGCCCGAGGGCATATACAGATCGTAATAAAGGCTGATCTCGGCCCTGACGCTGAGGTCAACCTGAGTATTCTCGCTGGTCATAAATTCAGTTCTTTACGCGATATAGAACGTAAACGCAGCCGTTCTTCATCGCCTTGCATTCGAGCAGTTCAAGGTCGATCTGTCTCGACATCTCGTAAAAGAGCGGCACTCCCGAGCCAAGCAGCACCGGATGGATGTTGAACCCGATCTCGTCGATCACGCCTGCCTCGAGCAGCGTGCTGGCCAATTTCCCGCCGCCCATAATGCAAATGTCTTTACCGGCCTTTTCTTTCAAGTCACGGACAAATTCGCCCGGGTCGCTCGCGACGACCTCGGCACCGCCCGGCTGCCTGCCGACCGGGAGCGTTCTTGAAAAGACGTATGTCTTCATGCCGCCGTCATCTGCGCTGTCGCTCTCAACGGGCGGTTGGCTCGCGATCGCGACCTCGTAGGACAGGCGGCCCATGATCACGCAATCGACCTTTGGCCAGTATTCGTTCATCAACTCCATCGCCTCATCGCTCCAGAGAAGCCAGTCCATACCGCCGTCTTTACGTGCAAAGTAGTTGTCCAGACTGTTCGCTCCGCCGAAAGTCACTTTACGCATATTCCTGCCCTCCCGATCGGTTAATAATAAATTAAGATTGTAGATGGACTTAAGCTATTCTCAAACAGAACATTTCGGCCGCTGCGGCGTATTTATGTCTTGAACAATATTCGGAGACAAATGATGAAAAATCGTACATCGAGATACATATTCTCGTTTCTTCTGGTCCTTTCCTTCGTCACGGCGTCGCTTCCCCTCGCGACGTATGCCCAGGTCGGCTCTGCCGCTGCTGCCGCCAAAACTAACTACGAAAAGGCACTTGCCGCGATCGAAACAAAGGTGGATGCACGCCGAACAGAGTTGGGCATTCCCGGAATGTCGCTCGTGATCGTCAAGGACGACCAGATCATCTACATCAAAGGCCTCGGTTACAAGGACTTTGAGAATAAGGTCGCGGTCACGCCCGACACGCAGTTCGCGATCGGCTCGGCGACCAAAGCGTTTACGGCTCTCTCGGTCCTGATGACCGCCGACGAAGGCAAGCTCTCGCTCGACGAGAGCCCAAAGAAGCTGCTCCCGTACTTCAAGATGTATGACCCCGAGACCGACAAAAATATCACGATCCGCGATCTGATGTGCCATTCGTCGGGACTCAACCGAACTGACCTCGCGATGATCACGGGCAAGCTCAACCGCGCCGAACTCATACAGGTCGCGGCTCAGTCGAAGCCGACCGCCAAGCTCCGCGAGAAGTTCCAGTATCAGAACATTATGTTCACCGCCGCCGGCGAACTCGTCACGCAGGCGCAAAAAACGCCGTGGGAGAAATTCGTGCCCGAGCGTATCTTCAAACCGCTCGGAATGAAGAACTCGACGATGGCGATCAGCGAGATGGAGAAAGCGAAGGACTTCTCGCTCGGCTACGACTACAATTTCGACACCAAGCAGACGATCAAGCGTCCTTTCCGTTCGATCGATCAGGTCGCACCGGCGGGCTCGATCAATTCGAGTGCCCGCGATATGGCCGAATGGCTTCGATTCGTTCTGAATGGCGGGACGGTCAACGGCAAACGTCTCGTCTCAGAAAAGAGCTTTGACGAGTGGCTCAAGCCGCAAATGAAGATGAACCCCG
>CAYSMU010000122.1:0-8059 GCA_964432145.1 uncultured Chloracidobacterium sp. | reverse complement strand
GACGGCCTCGTTCGCGATCGGGTTGTACTTCATCGTGCACGATCCGAGCGGATACATGCCTAGGTCGATCGAGTAGTTCCACGTCGAAATCCGCGTGAAATGGCGGACGACATCTACCTCGGAGACCTCGGGAACGCCGTCGAGATCGTCGTTTCGACGAAGTTCCACCGGCACGATATCATCCGAGACCGGAACATCCAATTTCGGCAGTCGATAGCCGACCCGTCCGGTCTGCGAACGCTCAAAGATCAATCCCTCGTTTTGGGTTGGGTGCTGTGTTACTTTCTTGATGCTCATATATCTTAGATTTCAATAACGGGTCCCGATCCTACTCCAACTAGCGGCACGTGTTCCATACTAGCCCACCGAGTTTTATACTTTCTCTTTCGTCAGCGTTCGCGAGATCCTTCTTGGCCATTGAGCAGTATGCGATGGCTCGGGCAGCATAGAAAGAGGGGTTTTTAGGTTTCAATTTAATTGCCATCGAATAATCTTTGACCGCGAGGTCGAATTTTTTAAGGTCCGCATAACTGTTGCCGCGTCCGTAGTATGCGTCAGCCAAATCTGGTGCGATCTCAATTGCTTTGTTGTAATCCGCCATACACGGAGCCGACTTTTTCTGGGAGCACAAGTAAGTCGCCCTTGAGCTGTAGGCCCGGGCGTATCGCGAATCCAGTTTGATCGCCTGTGACGCGTCCGCCACGGCGAGGTCGCCCTTTTTCAGACCGAAATGTGCCTTTGAACGCCAATGCCAAAAGTCAGCCACATTTGGATTGAGTCGAATTGCATCGTTTAAGTCTGCCAGGGCATTTGAGAAAGACTTCGGGTCAAAGTATCCATTAGCGGTGAACATTTTTCCACGATTCGCCAAGACACTCTCCTGATCAGGCAAAATGCTAAGGGCCTTTGAGTAATCGGCAATCGCCGAATCGATCTTATCAGTATCGGGTTCGTCGCCGGCCTCGTACATTTCCGCATATAGATCGCCGCGAGCCTTCCAAACTTGAGAATTGCCGGACCCCAGTTCCACCGCCTTGTTGAGATCATTGAGAGCGAGGCCGAAACTGCCGCGTGCCCGGTGAATATTTGCACGAGTTATCAAAAGAACCTGACTGTTGGGCCTTAGCTTGTCAGACTGGTTTGCGTCAGCTAGTGCTGAATCGAGATTACCCTTTGCAAGGTAAGCCACCGCCCTTACACCAAAACACGCGAAGTTCTGCTCCAGCTTTATGCATTCAGTCGCGGATCTCACGGCTTGATCATACTCTTTCTTCTCGTTTTGCCTCGCCGCAAGTCGTCCCCATTCGGATGCCGTCGGGGGAGCTGCTTGGGGAAAAACTATCCCGAGAGAGCCGAGACATAAAGTCAACAAATAAACGAGTCGTCTCATACAAAAAACAATATTCCGCATCGCCGTTAAAGTCAGAGATGCAGACATGTTAGCCCTTTGGCAAACCCTTTCTCGCTATGTCCTCGACGATGTTACAAAAGCGGTCGAGTTCCCATAGCGTTGTATAGACATTCGGCGTGATGCGAATGCCGGTAAATTCTTCGTGCACGATCGGCGTCGTGAATATCTTGTGCTTCGACATCAGATAGCTGCCGATGGCGACCGGATCGATGCCCTCGATCTTGACGTTGGCGATCGCGCATGACTGTTTCGGGTCGAAGGACGTGTTAAATCCAACCTTCGGTACATCCTTGAGGCGGTTCATCCAGTACCGCGACAGATAACGTAAGCGCTCTTCTTTACGCTTGCCGCCAATAGCGTTGTGGAAGAGAATTGCTTCGCCGATCGCGAGACGCATCGCGGCGGAATGCGTGCCGATCTCTTCGAACTTGCGGATGTCGTTCTTGTTCCTGTCTTCGGACGCCATCAATGCCCAGATCTTTGCTATCTTGTCCTTTTTGACATAGAGCATTCCGGTGCCTTTCGGAGCGTAGATCCATTTGTGCAGGGAAGTGCCGTAGTAATCGCAGCCGAGGTCGGCTTGCTTGAAATCGAACTGAGCGAAAGCATGTGCTCCATCGACGATCGTCTCTATACCGCGCGACCGCGCCATCTCGCAAACTTTCTTAACCGGCGTGATCTGTCCGGTCAGGTTGATCTGATGAGAGATCAATATAAGTTTGGTCCGCGGCGTGATCGATCTTTCGAAAGCGGCCGCAATGTCATCGACATTGTTCGGGGCGATCGGTATCTTGATCAGGTTGAGTTTCAGGCCCTCGCGAAGTTCCCGCTGCTTAAGTGTGGTGAGCATTCGGGGATAATCCTGAGTAGTTGTCAATATTTCGTCGCCTGATTTGAGGTCCATTCCCATTAGAAGGATCTCGAGCGATTCGCTCGCATTTCGCGTTATCGCGATCTCCTCGGACGAGCAGCCAAAGATCTCGGCGAGTCCTGTTCTTACCGTCTCCGATTGCGGCTCGAGGATCTGCCACATCGTGTATGCCGTCGCGTCCTCCTGCTGCCATGTGTATCGAACGAACGCCTCGGTGACCATCCGCGGGCTGGGCGAGACTCCGCCGTTATTTAGATTGACGATGCCGCGTGTCACCGAAAATGCCTGCTGTATCACCGTCCAGTAATCTTCATCAACCGCGGCCTAGAGCGGCGAAAGATGCGAGACGTATCTTCCCGCCGCCGTTACTTCGCGAAAGAGCGATGCGACTGCCGTCGACGACAACGCCATCAATCCAACGCCTTTTCCGACGTTCGATAAAAACTGCCGTCGTCCGACCAGGTCACGTTTAATAAGGGGTGTGCTCATATAGCTCCTTCCGGCAGTACCGGCAAATATAGGCTTCAGGATTTAGTGCCTTTCGGCAGTGCGGGCACGCAATAAGCCCGCGCCATTTCTCCTTTCGATCCAATGCGATGTTCTGGGCGACCAAGCCAATGCCGATCGTGAAGATGAACACCATAACCGGCGCCAGACAAAGCAAAATTTCGAGCGTTCCGAACAACATACGCTCACCCCTTGATACGTACTACTTACAGCGCGGCGGCAAATGCGTCGATATTCGCTTTCGTCATGGTCTCGGTGACGCAAACGAGAAAATCGTTATCATGTCCTCCGTAGTATTTCGAAAGAGCAAGGCCGCCGACGATACCGCTTTCCGTGCGGACCTTTTCCAAGATCTCCGCAGCCGGACGCGGGCCGCGAACAACGAACTCGTTAAACCTCGGAGCCGAGAACGGCAGCGAATAGCCATCAACCGCAGAGATCGCCTTTGCCGCGTATGTAGCCTTTTGTGCATTCTGCATTGCGACTTCCTGCAGTCCTTTCTTGCCCATCGCTTCCATGTAGATGGTCGCGGCGAGAGCGATTAAGCCTTGATTGGTACAAATATTCGAGGTCGCCTTTTCGCGGCGGATATGCTGCTCCCTGGTGGACAGGGTCAATACAAAACCTCTATTTCCGTTCTTGTCGTAAGCCACGCCGCAAAGACGGCCGGGCATCTGGCGAACGAATTTATCCTGCGTAGCAAAGAGCCCGACGTGCGGCCCGCCGAACGACATCGGTACGCCCCAGGATTGGCCCTCGCCGACGACTATATCGGCACCGCACGAACCAGGTGTCTTGAGCAATCCGAACGAGATCGCCTCGGTCACGACAACGATGAATAGTGCTCCGACGGCGTGTGCCTGTGCAGCGAGCGATTCGAGGTCTTCGACGCAGCCGAAGAAATTGGGCGACTGGACGACGAGTGCCGCGGTCTTGTCGTCAAGTGATGAAAGCTCGCCGACACGGCCGGTCTCGGCGTCGTAGCCGACGGTCTCGATGACGGTGTCGCCGTGCTGTGCATATGTTTTGGCGACGTCGCGATATTCCGGATGCACCGTCTCGGCGACGACGATCTTGTCGCGGCGGGTCACTCGTTGGGCCATCAGATACGCCTCGGCCATAGCGGTCGAGCCGTCGTACATCGAGGCGTTCGCGACCTCCATTCCGGTCAGCTGGCAGACGAGCGTCTGAAATTCAAAAATGTACTGGAGCGTGCCCTGCGAGATCTCGGGCTGATACGGCGTGTACGACGTAAAAAACTCGCTTCGCTGGATCAGGTGATCGACGATCGTCGGCGAGAAATGCGAGTAAACTCCGGCACCGAGAAATGACGGCTTGGTTGCGGCCGTGTTTTTCGCCGCCATCGCCTCCATTGCAGCGATCACCTCGGATTCCGCAAGCGGCTCGGTCACATTAAGCTGGCGGTTAAGTTGAATGTTATCGGGGATCGACCGAAATAGTTCGTTGGCGGTGTTCAGGCCGACAAATGCGAGCATCTCGTCGCGTTCTTCAGGTGAATTTGGTATATATCTCATCGAAATAGGTGCGTATTAAACTACTTGTCAAAACAGAGGGGTGTAAGTTTGATGATAGCAAACTCGCCACGACAAAGTGAAAAAGCCGCGACTCAAATCGTCGCGGCCAGATATTAAAAATACCGAGATGTTGATTCGGGTGTACCCGGTCGACAACGAAAGAGAAGAGCTCCAGAGTTTGGCGAACCAGGCATTTAGGCACTCGCCTCTAGATATTCCTCGTACTCGGCTGACGAGAGCATCGCATCGGCATCGCCCGGATTATCCATTTTGACCTTTACCATCCAACCGGTAACGTAGGGGTCGTTATTGACTGCCTCAGGTGTGTCGTTGAGGCCGTCGTTGACCTCGACGATCTCGCCGGCGACGGGAACAAAGATCTCCGAGACAGCCTTTACAGATTCGACCGAGCCAAATGCTTCGTGCGCACTCAACTTGTCGCCGACGCGCGGCATATCTATATAGACGACATCTCCGAGGCTGTGCTGTGCGTAATCGGTTATACCGATCGTTGCGATGTCACCATCGACCGCGACCCATTCGTGGTCTTTGCTGTAACGTAGATTTTCAGGAATATTTGACATAGTAGTTTTATCGAATGAAAAAGTCTTAATTCAAACTGCGTAAAGCTCCAAATAGCCGCATCGCTGGCATCTGAGGCCGCGAACGTCGCGTCTAGTTTCGCCCCGGAGATCGATGTTATCTCCCTTGATCCCCAAGAGCGATGCCTGTCGCGGTTCGCCATCGATCCAGGCGAGCTTCATAAAATAGTGTTCGCTCTTATCTGCAGCGAAGCCTTTGATCATCTCACCGCCACATTTCGCACAGCTAAAACGAGCGTCGTTCATACGGTCTATTTCGGCCGTTTATAGAACGGTGTCGGCACGACCACGGCCGAGAGATGCTTGCCTCTGACATCGATTTTAATTTCTTGTCCCACAATTGCAAATTCCGGCGGCAAGAATGCTAGCCCTATATTCTTCTTTAAAAACGGGGCGGGCGAGCCGGACGTGACTATGCCGCGCTTTTCGCCGTTTACATAAACATCGTAGCCGTCGCGTGCGATGCCGGGTTCGGCCATCTCAAAGCCGGCGATCCTTCGCGTAATACCCGTTTCCTTCTGTGCTGCGAGCCTGTCGCGTCCCAAAAAGCCGCCTTCCTTGTCAAGCTTGGTGATCCATCCGAGGTTCGCCTCATAGGTCGAGATATCATCGCCAAGTTCATGGCCGTAAAGCGACATCGCCGCTTCTAAGCGGAGTGTATTGCGTGCGGCGAGGCCGCACGGAAGTATCCCGTCGCTTTCGCCGAACCGCCCGGCTTCGAGAAGCTTGTTCCAAAGGCGCTCAGCAAATTCCGGTGCCGCATATACCTCGAATCCGTCCTCGCCCGTATAACCCGTCCGCGAGATGATCGCATCGACGCCGTCAACCTGGCCCGTCGTGAAATGGTAATACTTAATGGGTTCGAGTTCGGTCCCGGTGAGCCTTTGTAGTATGGCGACCGCCTTTGGCCCCTGGACCGCGATCTGGCAAAAATCCGAACTGGCATTTACAAGCTCGCAGTCATCCGCGGCCGAATGATGCGACGAGAACCACGCCCAATCTTTGTCCGTGGTGCCGGCGTTAACGACGAGCAAGAGTTTTTCCGGGCCAAACCTGTAAACAAGAAGATCGTCGACAGTGCCGCCGTCCTCATTTGGAATAGCCGAATAATGTGCCTGGCCGTCGACGAGCTTAGTCACATCGTTGGTAGTCAGCCGGTTGACAAACGCGATCGAGCCCGGCCCGGTCACCCAGATCTCACCCATGTGTGAAACGTCGAAAAGGCCCGATTCGTTTCGGCAGCGATTATGCTCTTCGATCACGCCGGCGGCGTACTGTACCGGCATGTCCCAGCCGCCAAAATCCACCATCTTTCCTTCAAGCGAGCGATGAACAGAGTTTAGCGGGGTCTTCTTAAGTTCGGTTTCTGACATAGGTTGAGTGTAAACGAGAGCTTTTAGCTTATACAAGTAAGGAAGAGGTCAGGCGCACGTTTCGGGCTGAACCGGTTACGGTCGGCAATGAAATCCAGATCGAAATGGTGTCTATTTAGTTCTTTGGCTTTTTGACTTCGGCGGGGAGCTTCTGCAGGGCGTTCAGGATCTCGTCGCACATTTCCAGGGAGTCCATGATTGAGCCGGTCTCCGATTTGCTGTTGGTCTTATCCAATTCGCGTTTCAACACCGGTTGATACCTGGATGCCGCCGCGGCCAGATTCCGGACGGCCCTGGGAAACAACACTTCGAAACCCTTGGATTTTTTCTCGCTCGGGTCGCTCGGGTCAGCGATTATCGCCGAGCTCGGCCTTTCGGACAAGGAATCAATATCATCGATCGCTTTTTGGAGTATGCGTTTAATGTCATATAGCAGTTCGAGCCGAGTGCCCACAGGTAGATCACCCCATTCCTCATTCTTGACCGCGCGCTTCGGGGGCGAGACGTCAAGATTAAGCACACTGAAACGGCGGTCGATGGCATGCACCAGAACGTCGATCCTCTTGTCGATCTCCTGATTGTTGCGTATCAGCTCTATCTCAGCGTCCGAAAAATAGTCCCGCTGTGCTGTTGCCGGCTGATGCGCCGCAAGCATGATCAAAACTGCGAGGAATGGCAAAGCGTAGATTCTTAGCATAAATTAAATTCCCGGTTTCCTTGGTGCGACGACCGAGTCACTAAAAAGCGGATCGATAGCTTTTGCACGAGCCTCGCGGACGTAGCCCATAAGCTTGCGAACATAGAAATCGTATCTTAACGGAAGCTCGCGGCGGATGATCTCGATCCGCGGCGAAAATGCCCTAAGTCCGATCTCAAATCGTTTGAAATTGTCCAGCACCTTTCCGGAATCCGTGTCGCGGCGATTTAGAAACTGAAGGCCGTCGTCCATCAAAGCGTGAAAGCCGCCGAGCTCACGAAACATCGAGTCGTAATCATCAGTTTGCGCAAATTTCTCGGCCGCGTCCATTCGGAGGTCCATCAGTTCGAGCGAGAGCTTTGTGCGGTCTTTGACACTGGTTTGTTTGGCGTCGAGTTTCGCCCGTTCCTCTTTTGAGATGAACTTGATCGGCGGCGGGGCGGCCTCCGGCGGATCGTCCTGTGCCCTTGACTGAACAGAGAACAAGGCGGAAAGGATAAACAGGGAAGAGCACAGGAATGCGAGGCCCGGGCCAGAGCGGCGTGATCTACGGGGCCTGCGTTGATACCTTTCTTGAGTTTCCTTACCTTTGATCATTGTTACTTCTTTTTTCCCTTTCCATCTTTGATCAGCTTCTGAAGCTGGGGAAGCCTTAAGTTGACCTTTTCTATGTCCAGCTTGTTTTCAGCAGCATCGGCAAGACGAAGGAACTGAGAGTAATTCGCCGCGGCGTCCATATACTCGGTCAACTCGTCGTGAATGATGCCAAGAAAAAAATATGCACCGGGGGATCGCGGTTTAGCTGCAGCAAGCCATTCGAACTGCTCCTTTGCTTCCGCAAATCTTTTAGACTGAAAAAGCGCAGTTGCAAGGTTAGCACGGGCAGTCGCATTGTCGGGAACGTAGGCTAAGATCCTGGTAAGTACTCCCACAGCCGTGTCGAATTGCTTCGCCTGGACCAATGCCGCTCCAAACCCGACCGCATGATTGACGTTCGAGGGTTCAGCCTCGGCCGCCCTTCGGCAATAGGCGCGAGGTTCCCGCAAGTACGCGGTCAACGCCG
>CAYSMU010000121.1:6551-8077 GCA_964432145.1 uncultured Chloracidobacterium sp. | reverse complement strand
TTTGGGTCGATAGCTCAGTCGGTAGAGCAACGGACTCTTAATCCGTGGGTCGCAGGTTCGATCCCTGCTCGGCCTACCAAAACAAAAGGCAAAAGTAGAAAGTCAAAAGGCAATAGCCCCAGACATTTTCACTTTTGCCTTTTTACTTTTAACTTGTCACACCTGATCACGCCATTTCAGCACTTCATCACGCAGTATCGGGTTCTGCTGAAAGCTTCCGGTTTGGCCCTGGGCTGCTGTCGCTCGCTGAATGTGCCAATAGCTCAACCCTAGTTTGCCTATCGCACGCACATATCTTGTACGAGCCTTGAATTTTCCGTTGAATAGGCCGCCGAGTATCCAACCTGAACTGCTGAACGCCGACGTCGCCGTCTTGGCGTGTTCTTGCGGAATGAGGCCGCGTGCGATATCGATCGCGAGCATTTCGTTAAGTATCTTGTTCTGGCGCCGCATGATGTAGAGCGAGAAGCCAAGCAGAATAAGGAAGAAAGGGATCTCGAGAATAATATATCCGATAACAAATCCCTCGAGTCCGCCTATTACCGCCATTCCGTTCCATATCGCGTGAAGCGTAACCGCAAAGATATATCCAATAATCGGCATCAAGATCCGAACGGGCATTTTGTGCGATTCCCGAGCTATGCCGCAGCCGATCCCGGTCATCGCCGTAAACGTAACATGTGCAAATGGCGACATGATACCTCGCATCACAAAAAGGATCGCCAGGCCGCCGACGCCGCCGGCACCGACCGCACGGCCGTAATAAAGCACATTCTCGACCGTCGCAAACCCCAGAGCAATGACGCCCGCAAACACTATACCGTCGAGTATGTCGTCAAAATATCGACGAAAGAAAACAAGGAGCAATACCAGCCCTATGCCCTTCGACGCCTCCTCAAAAATCGGTGCTGAAACAACAGCCCCGACGATCTGTCCCGCCGCCGGCGATACGCCGATGCTCACAACGATGCTCACGACCGTATTCACAATGAATGAGACGATGACAGCGACCAGGGCCCCCCACGCAAACGCAAGCGAGAGAAGCCAGAGAGGCTCCGGATCATACCGATCCAGCCAGATCAGCGGTAAAAGATATAGCATCGCCGGCACAAAGGCAACCACTGCCGCTATCACCGCGGGTACGATACCGACGCTGGCAAACATCAGCATCATAACGATCAGCGACATAAAGACGACCGCAAATATCGTTAGAGCGATGCCGATGTAACGCCCCGTGCTTGACGGCTCGGTCTTGACCGCCGCCATGCTCGGTAGGGCGAAATTTTGGAGCGAGGCCTGCAGATTCACGGGCTCCTGAGCCGCAAGCTGATTGAATTGCTCGACCTGCTGCTCACGAAAGTTCGTCTCCGCCGCCGACGCGAGTTGTCCGCCGTCGATGCGAACCGAAGCGGTCACGCCGTTGGAACCAAACTGGATCGTGTCGCCGTCGTTGAGCTTTGCCGACTCGACCCGCTGCCCGTTTACGAGTGTGCCGTTGGTGCTCTGATTGTCAGTAATGTAAAACC
>CAYSMU010000121.1:0-6541 GCA_964432145.1 uncultured Chloracidobacterium sp. | reverse complement strand
TCGGCGCGCGCCTCGATAAACGCGTGTTGTTTTGAGGCGATCCGCTCGGTCAGCGGGTCAAAGCGAATACTGCATGTCTCGCTGCGGCCGATCGATACGAAGCCGGTCTGAAGTTCGAAAACCTGGCCCGCAAGCGAGCCGCCGCCGATAGTTAGCTGCAGTTTCATACTGCAATCATATGGGCAAAAAGCCCAAAGTCAAGCGGGATTCGCCGACTTTGGGCCAAAGTTCCATGACGTTTCAATTTCACTTCGGCTGGACCGACGACGGCGACGGCTGATCGCCGGCGATACCGAAGACCCTGACGTCAAACGCTCCGTTCGAGCTGTTGATCCGATACCATTGATTCGTGCTCGGACGAAAGATCGTGACATCGGCCTTTGAGTCGCCGTCATAATCGGCCGGGATCGGAATGTCCTCTTCGAGGCCCCATGAATACGCCTTGAAATTCGGCGACGCCGCAGGGTCGAGAATGTACCAGACGCCGGTTGACGGCCTATAAACCGCGTAATCCGTTCGCCCGTTCCCGTCAAAATCAGCGGTCACAGGCTTGTCGCCGTTCATTCCCCATGACGCGTAGAGCGGGATCGACGACGAACTCTGAAGGACGTACCAAACGCCGTTGGATGGACGCCAAACGGCGATATCGGCCTTGCCGTCACCCTCGAAATCGCCGGTGATAGGTTTATCGCCGTTAAGTCCCCACGATATGATCTTAAGCCCGAGCGTGCTCTGAAGAATGTACCAGGCACCGTTTGAAGGCCTGAATACAGCTATGTCGGTCTTACCGTCTGCATCGTAATCCGCGGGAACCGGAATATCGCTGATCTGGCCGAACTGGACGGCCCCGAAGCTGCCGTCATTCCTGCGAAACCACCAAACGCCCGTCGCTGGCCGGAAGATCGCGAGTTCGGTGGAGCCGTCACCGTCATAATCGCCCGGCGTCATGATGTCCGCACTCAAGCCGAAGTTCCGATCGAGGTTTGTTCCGTTAGAGCTGAGCTCAATATTCCATTCTCCTGTGGACGGCCTGAATACGGATAGATCGGTACGGCCGTCGCCGTCAAAATCGGACACCCGATTCTTAAGCGGAGCCGCGACGGCGCTCGCGTCGAGCACGAGCAGGCCATTAGCCATATCGCCCGCCAGGACCTTGTTCTGGCCGATCGGAAAGACCGCCCAATTACCCTCAAAACTTGTGGGCAGCGCGTTCTGCAAATTACTTGCCCCGCAGACCATGTCCCACGGGTCTGCCGTCTCGAGTTTATCGAGCTCGGCCTGCGGCGGAGCAAACGTCTGCTGATACGTATCGTACTGAGCGACGCGGGTCGGCTCTCGCGGGTCCGTTATATCAAAAACCTGTACGCCCGCCTGATACCATGAAATATATAGATAATTACCGAGGACAACCGGGTTATGCGGGCTTATGGCATTGATGCCGAGATCAGTTGTACGGATCGTACGGACCAGCAGCGGCAGAGCAGGATTCTGCACATCATAGACCCGCAGATCGCCGTCGAGTGTCTCGCGGCACGAATAAAGGTATCGTCCGTCCTCGCTCGTCCAGGCGCTGTGATTAGTGCTGTTGCCGTTGATCGATCCCAAGAGCTGCGGCGGCTGGACCGCGAGGTTTGAAATGTCGTATATCTCGATCCGGCCGTTCCAGCCCGACGTGTACATGCGGTTGCCGCGAACGTGAACCGCATGGACCCAAAGCGAGTCGATCGGACTAAGATCCCACTTGAAAACGGGATTCGCCGGGTTGCTGACGTCGATGATCTTAAGAGTTTTATTCGACGTGCTGTTATAGTTCTCGATCAGGTAGTTGCCGGCAACCACCATCTCGTGAATCCCGTTGAACCCACCGCCGGAATCTGCCTTCACCTTCCCCAACAATACAGGGAAATATGGGTTTGACAGGTCCACGATATGCACGCCGTCACCTGTCGACGGAGCGCCGCTCGGAAACGGGCCTCCACTACCGAAATAACCGCGAGTTCCCACTACAATGGCCTCGAGAAAAGCCTGATTCGGCGACGGATTGTAGACACTCGCGAGAATTGGCGCATCAGGATTTGAAATATCGTAAATGAAGACGCCGCGGCAATTGTAAGTTCCCTGTACCGCTATATTACCGTCCGCGAATATGTCCGCGAACTTCAGGCCCGAACTGCCGCTGGCGACCGTGCAGTTGGGCGTGATCTGCGCTCGGAGCCTGACCTTTTGAGCGAGAGTGCCCCCTGCCAGCATCAGCAAACCTGAAAAAAGCAAGGTTGTATTTATTGATAACCTGAGAAGCCTGCCGCGTTTCGAAACCATTCCTATAACCCCGATCGAAAATCTGCCGTCGTTTTATTCTGACGATAATCAAACGACAAATCAACCGCACTGCTCCGTGAGTACGGTGGTCTGCCATATTAGAATTCTCGGGATAACCTCGGAAACTAAGACGCGGCCCTGTTTGCCTCGCGCATTACGAGGTCAAACGTGCCCGGATCTACCTTCTTGAACCGGCGATTTCGGCTGAGCGAAACCGCGACCGATATGGTCGGGTTATTGCCCTTGAATTTCATTCCACCGGCGATCAGCAGGTTGTAGAGTTCGTTCACATGAAGCGGCCCGCCGGCCTCGCGCAGCAGAAGTGTACATGCCTGTGTGATCGTTCGGTCGCTGAAGCGTTTGCTGACCGGTTCGTAGTTGCTGTTAATGGAGGGTATATATCTGCCAGGATTGATATAAGAAATCGAGCCTTCGCGGCGCGACGCGTTCGAATGATCCGACCGGCCTTCACGTCCCAAATCATCCTGATCCGGACTCTCCTTGGAATCTTCGATCTTAAGCGTTCGGCCGAAATTCATTGGCCGTGCACCTGACCGTGTGGCTACGAGAAGGCTGTGAATGGCTTTTTCGGTCTGCGCTGCACTGTTCTCGAGAGCGTTTATCTCCAACCTGAGGTGCTCTACTTCGGCCTCGGCCTCGCGCAAACGGGACGTAAGTCGCCGCTGGGCGTTGCGCGTCTGTTCGAGACTATGCTCAAGTGTTGCTATAAGATCTTCGTCTAACATGCTGTTTTTATTATGCTTATGGAGACTGTAATCGGATCGAACGAGACGTCACGCTCTTATTTATTCCTTTCGGTAACAAATGTCAAAACGTCTTCTAGAGAAGTACGATACTCCGATTCAGCCAAAACATCAAGACTTTTTCTTGCGGCTTCGGCGTGTGCAGATGCCCTTTTCTTGATCTCGGAAACGATCCCAAGATCGACCAGTCGGCTCTTTAACTCCTCGCGGGAGATAGCTTCGTATTGGCCATCGAACATGATCTTTTCAAGTTTCGGCCGGAGATCGGGCTGCTTTTCCAGAAGATAGATCAGCGGTAGCGTGAGCTTTCCTTCCAATAGGTCCGATCCGGCCGCCTTGCCAAGGTCCTGGCTGTCCGCTGTCAGGTCCAGGATATCGTCAGCAAGCTGAAATGCGACGCCGAGATCCATTCCATAGCTGCGGAGGGCTTCGCGGCGTTTAAGCGTCGCCGTACCGACGATCGCGCCGATCTCACAGCATGCGGAGAAAAGATATGCCGTCTTACGGCGCAGAATGTCAAAATACTCTTCCTCCGAGATATCGAGCCTACCAATGCGAGTCAACTGAATCAGTTCGCCCTCGGTCATTTTACGGGTCAACCGGGTAAGGATATCTATGATCTCTAGCGAACGTTCGGCGACCGTTGTCTCAAACGCCGACATATAGAGCCAATCGCCCATCAAAACAGCGGTCTGATTACCGAACCTCGCGTTTATCGACGAGCGGTTCCGGCGGATGTCAGCATTATCGATGATGTCATCGTGAACGAGGGTGGCCGTATGGAGCATTTCCATGACAGTCGCAAGCCGTATGACATTCGCCTGTCGGGCATTACCGCCGACCGCATAATTCGCCAGCACGAGCAATGCCGGGCGCACACGCTTGCCGCCCGAGGCACGCAGGTAATCGCCTAAATAATTGATCACTTGGATGTTGGAGCCAGCCTGCCGCTCGAACTCCGCCTCGACCAGCGATAACTCTTCGCGGATGAGATCGAATATCCGCCCGGCTTGAGCGCCCGGAAGGATCTCTTGTTTTGCTGAGGCAAATATCTGCATTAGGAACATAGGCCGACGAAAGACACGAAACACTCGAAATGGATTTCACCAAAACAAAAGACCAGTGTGTTCAACATTTCCTTTCGTGCATTTCGTGTATTTCGCGGGTAATCTCTTTTCTTAATTACTCCTGTAATTATCAAACTGCATATCGATCCCGAAATCCTTCGCCTTGAGAGCTGCGATCACGCCTTGAAGCGTATCGCGGTCTTTGCCTGAGATGCGAACCGTTTCGCCCTGGATCGAGGCCTGGACCTTAAACTTTTCGTCCTTGATAAAGCGAACGACCTCTTTCGCCTTTTCAATTGGAATTCCCTGCTGGATCTTGACCAGTTGGCGGACAGTTCCGCCGGCGGCGGGTTCGATCTTCTGATAATCAAGTGCCTTGAGCGAGATGCCGCGTTTGAGCAACTTGGACTGAAGAATGTCGTTCATGTTTCTCAGCCTGGTCTCGTCCTCAGCTGAAAGCATCAGGTCCTTTGCCTGCATTTCGACAGTCGCTTTGCTGCCCTTGAAATCGAAGCGCTGCGATACCTCCTTTGTCGTCTGATTGATCGCGTTCGTGACCTCTGCGTAGTCGGTCTTTGAAACAATGTCGAATGAGTTTTCTTTTGCCATAACTTAAAATACTGCCACGAAGGCCGGCGATCTGGCGAATCGACCCGATCGCCCGACCAAGCCGGAAACCGTCAAGGCGATCAATCTACTACACGTTTTCCTACTGACGGCACCGTCCGGAATACCGGGAGCGTTAGGCCGTATCTCGGATCGAACCCCGTATCTGCTTATTCCCACAATACTTAACAGTTCATTAACCGCTATATTGGGCCAACTCCTGCAGTGTCCGGGTGTCCGCCGCTTTTCCCACACGGTAATTTCGGGACTTCGCCAAAATTCCCGTGGAAAGCATATCACGTGAGTCAAGCCGTATATGCCGACTGGTCGATCCCAAAGAGATCTACGAAATTTGCTGTCGTCCGTTCCGCGAGAACTTCAACTTCGATGCCGTAGAGATCCGCGAGAAACTTCGCAGTGTGGGCAACAAAGCTCGGCTCGTTCCGCTTCCCTCGAAACGGCACCGGCGTGAGAAACGGACAATCCGTCTCGATCAACAACCGGTCAAACGGTACGGCACGAGCTGCGTCACGCAGGTTATCCGCCTTTTTGAACGTCACATTGCCTGCAAACGAGATCAGAAACCCAAGCGGCATCAACGCCTCTGCCATCGCGGCAGTTCCCCCGAAACAATGCATGATGCCGCCAGGAAAAGCATTTTCAGCTTTCACCTTCCCGCTTTCAGTTTTTTCGGAACACTCTTCCGTCAAGATCTCAACTGTTTCGTCGTCCGCGTCCCTGCTGTGAATAATTATCGGCAACCCCAACGACCTCGCAGTGCGTATCTGCCGCCGAAACACTTCGATTTGCACATCACGCGGACTGTGATCGTAATAAAAATCGAGCCCGATCTCGCCCCATGCGATCACTTTTTCGTTTTTTGTGAGTTCGGTAAGGTGTGCTTCGGCTTTGTCGTCGTAGAGTTTCGCGTCGTGAGGATGAACGCCGATGCTTGCGAAAACGCTGTCGTATCTTTCGGCGACCGCCACCGCACGCCGAAAATCGTCCGTATGCGGATCGCCCGTGCCGACATTGAGCATCGCGGCAACGCCCGCATCCCGGGCACGTTGAATCACCTCATCACGGTCCTCGTCGAACTGCTCGCCGTCTATGTGGCAGTGAGAATCGATGAGAATCATTTGGCCAGAAATTCCAGCTCATGTTGTCGGGTGACACGAATTAAAGTACGAAGTGCCGCGTTCACAGATTCCGAATCAGGAAAAACCTTTGCAACGTCAACATCGAGCTGAATCTGATTCATCAACCGGCGTCCCTCGCCGACCTTTCGAACCTTCATCGCCGTAAGATCGTATTCTGGCTTCAATTCGTCATTCAAAGTATCCATGCTCATAATCTCGCCGTTCTTTAGGGGTTAGTTCACGTGCACTAATAATTCTAATCCTATTTTTTCTTTCTGTATAAGAAATAATAAGCAGCCTCTCAGCCTTTGATTCACCGACCATGAGGAAACGCTTTTCTCCGACCGAATGGGTATTGTCAAACAAGTCGATATTGAAATAGTCGTCCCAAACCGTAACTGCTTCGTCGAAACTTACCCCATGTTTCGAAAGATTTGAATCTGCCTTTATCGGGTCCAATTCAAATTTCACAACTATTTCAGTCTAGTTCCTAATTAAGATCAAACAAAGAATTTTGTCACCGTCCTCGTCAAACTGCTCGCCGTCTATGTGGCAGTGAGAATCGAATAAGAACATTACTTGATCTTAAAAGAGTTCATAAAACGTTCCGATTCAGCTTTGAAGTCGGCTACTTTTTCCTTGTAGG
>CAYSMU010000120.1:3902-8083 GCA_964432145.1 uncultured Chloracidobacterium sp. | reverse complement strand
AGATATCGTGGGTCGTTGAGGAACGTTCGGCCGAGATACTTCGCGGCAACCCGATGATAGACAATTTGATCGAGGTTGATACACAAAGCCTGCGCGGCGGCGCGGTGATAGAGGAAATGCTGATCGGTGTAAGCAAACAGGTTCGCGAACTGCGCAGATTCAAATTCGATGTGGCGATCGACTTTCAGGGATTATGGAAATCGGCTGCAATAGCAAAGCTATCCGGTGCGGGAAAGCGATGGGGATTTTCCCGCGACGGGCTGCGCGAACCATCGAGTCGAATCCTGCTGACGGATTCGGTTGACGTGCAGCCGCGGATCCACGTCATTCGTAAGAATCTTGCCCTGGCCGCGGGTGCCCTTGATATCGACGTCCCAGGCGACGAATTTGGGTTTCCGATAGCCACTACGGAGGAACACCGAGCTGAAGCCCGGGCGATAATCGAGAAAGCCGGTCCCGAATTTTCGATACTCAATCCCGGCGGCGGTTGGGTCACAAAGCTCTGGCCAGCGGAAAATTTCGGTCGGCTGGCCGACCGTTTATGGGAAGAAAAGGGCCTGGTCTCGGTCGTCGCGACCGGCCCACACGAAAAGGAGCTTGCCGAGCGCGTACGTACGTCGAGCAGGTCGGGCCGGGTGATATTGACCGAACCAAGCTTGAAAGGCTTTTTCGAGTTGGCTAAGAGTGCACGCGTTTATGTCGGCGGCGATACTGGTCCGACACATATCGCTGTTGCCGCCGCTGCACCGGTCGTCGGATTGTTCGGGCCGACCGAATGGTGGCGAAACGGCAGTATTTCCCCTGACGACATTTGTGTCGAGCGTAAGGACATTGAATGCCGGGTCGATTGTCACCGTCGCACATGCAATAAATGGATCTGCATGGATATAGGTGTCGAACTGGTCTATTCCGCGGTTTTGGCCCGGCTATCTCATTGCGACCCGGCTGCGGCGTGAGATGTCGGGTTTTCGCCCGGACGGTTTTTATTTGCTCAAGACTCGTATCAATATTTACTTAATGCCGTTCGACAAACGTACAGTTCAGCGCATACGCGTGCCGCTCGGGTTTGTATTCGCCGCCGTCTTTCTCTATTTCGCCCGACCGACGCCGGTCACGCTCGTGGCCGGCAGCGTCGTGGCCGTGATCGGTGTCCTGATCAGGGCGTGGGCCTCCGGCCATATACGCAAAGCGGAGAGACTTGCTGTCTCGGGCCCGTATGCCTATACGCGAAACCCGCTCTATCTCGGAAGTCTCGTGATGGGCATCGGCTTCTCGACAGCGGCCGGCGTCTGGTGGCTCGCGGTTTTGTTTTCGGTGTTGTTCATCGGCATCTATTTGCCCGTGATGCGCGTCGAAGCTGAAGATATGCGCCGCGTATTCGGTACGGATTTTGATGAGTACGAAAAGAATGTTCCCGTCATACTTCCGCGCCTGTCGCGGTGGCGGAAATCGGACGTTAAGTTCGAATTTCCGCTATACTTGCAGTATCGCGAGTATCGAGCGGCGATCGGTGTCGCCCTTGCGATTGGCGTCTTAGCCGCAAAGGCCTATTTTCTCCCGTAGTATCATGACGAGCTTACTTCTCAGATCTGTTTTTCTCGTTGCCGTTCTATTCGCCGGCCACATCCTGATCGCTGCCCAGCCATCGGCCGCGCAGAAGTCGGCCGCACTCGCATTCAGCGGTGAAACTCTTACATACGAGGGCAAGGTCAGCCGGCTGCGGATCGGTGTCTCGGTCGCCGAACTCACTTTCAAAGCAATGGCTCCACCTGATTCCGATCAGCTATTCGTCAAGACCGATGCCGTCTCCAAGGGTACATTGCTGAAGATATTCAGATATAGCTTTGTTCAGAATTACGAATCGGCTATCGACCTGACGAACTTTCGCATCATCAAGACCGTCAAACACGACGTACAAAAGGACCGCGTTCGTGACAGCGAAGCTTTATTTGATTATTCGGAAAAGCGGGTGACTTGGGTCGAGACGGATCCAAAAGACAAGAATCGCCCGCCGCGGCGAATAGCCTCGGAGATCGGAGTAGAAATGCACGATATGGTCTCGGCGATCTATGCCGTGCGTCTGCAGCCGCTGGTCGTGGGCAAGCGGTTCGACATCTCTGTCAGCGATTCCGGGTTGGTCTATCAGGTACCTGTCGTTGTGACAGGCCGGGAGCAACAAAAAACAGCGATCGGCAAAGTCTGGTGCTTCAGGATCGAACCTGAGATCTTCGGCCGCGGCCGTCTCATTGAGCAAAAGGGCAAAATGGTCATTTGGATGACCGAAGACTCACGCCGCATTCCGGTTCGCTCTCAGATCGATTCTCAGTACGGTAAGATCGATATCAAGCTCAGATCGGTAATCTCACCAAAGTAACAAAACTTGTAAGTTTGACCCGCAACCCGCATACTTCTAGTTTGCGGTTTTTGTTTGTTATGGAAAGGAAAGTTACTAAGAAAAGTGTTTCAAGGACAAAGGGATCGACGATAGACGCTGGCAGGCTAGACCCCTTCGCCGAGATCGTTGACCCGCCGGCAACTAAGAAACAGGCGGTCAAAGCGGTAAAAGTTGGATATAAAGAAGTTAAGAAACAGGTGAAGCGTACGGCCAAGATGCCTGCGGAGCTGCCCCTGGAAAAGCCGGTCGCTGCCATGACGGACGCATTCGCCGAGACGGTGACCGAATCATCGAGTGCCGAGAATAAACCCGGCGCAAAGCCGCGAGCTCCGAGGAAAGCCGTCTCCGCAAAGTTAGCAACATCCTCGACGCCGCGGGAGATAGCGACTTCTTCAAATCAGTTATCAGAGACGAAAACCCCTGCGACTAGCCCTTCAAAGAAAACTTCGGTGAAAAATGCTCCAGGATCTCTGACGAAAAAGGCCGCCCCTTCAAGAAAGGGCGATCTCGACGTTACTTCCGAGATCGCCGCCAAGGAGCCGAAAGTCGAGATCTCACCGATATTCAAAGCACTTGCCGACGTGTCACTGCCGGAACTCGAAAAAGAGGATCGTGCCCGACTGCTTATGCAGTCGCCTACACGACTTTATTTCTACTGGTCGGTCCGCGAGAATCCATGGCAGCAGCTTCGCAACATATTTGGTGACGATCTCGGCAGCTACACACTTGTTCTGAAACTAATCGACCTCAGAAGCGACACCGAACAGATCCACCCGTGCGATGATGCAGGCAACTGGTGGTTCGACGTCGAACCCGACGGTGAATATCAGGCCGAGATCGGCTTTTATGCAGTCAATCGTCCTTACTTTCGCGTCATCTATTCAAATACTATCGCTACGCCGCGGCGTTCGCCCAGCCCGCGTCCGGCGAGCGAAGCCCGTTGGACCGTATCGGCGAATAAGTTCGCCGAGGTGCTCGACGTTGCCGGATTTTCACGTGACGCCTTTGACGTAGCGATGGCCGGCGACGATCACGTTGCGGCCCAAGACACCACGCACGCGGCGTTTATGGGCTTTATCGGCACTAACGATCACAAGCTCGATGGCATCTCGTCCGAGGACATCCGTTACGCGATGCTCGCACTCGCCTCCGGTTTGACGCTCGAGGAATTGCGGTTTCGCGTGAGCCCGGCATTGTTTGCCATCCTTCAGGCTAATGCAGGGAACCTAGTTGCCGAAAAGGCAATGTCGGCACTTAGGGAGCATTTCGACATCGATGAAGGTGAATGGCACGAAGAGGAGATCGGCCCGGCTGTATTCGGCGCAAGCCTCGTGAATTTCCCGAGGACGCTCAAAACAAAGAAGGGGCCGCGAATAAGCGGTCCGGCTTTAGCACCGCGATACAATCCGGTGAGCTCTCACAATCTCCGGTAATATTCGGATGGACCCTTACAGGATGGACAGGAAAAGCAGGATTTTAGTCAATCATCCTGTTTATCCTGTGCATCCTGTTCTAATATACGTGTGATGCCAACCGGATATTTCAGCCTCATTCTTCACGCTCACCTGCCGTTCGTCAGGCATCCCGAATATCCGGAGTTTCTCGAGGAAGACTGGCTCTATGAAGCTATAACCGAGGTCTACCTTCCGCTCATTTTCATATTTCAATCGCTGCACGAGGCCGGTGCGAAACCGCGACTTGCAATGAACGTCTCGCCGCCGCTCTGCGAGATGCTGGCCGACCCTTTGCTGCAGGAACGTTATACCCGGCATCTCGAAAACCTCAT
>CAYSMU010000120.1:0-3892 GCA_964432145.1 uncultured Chloracidobacterium sp. | reverse complement strand
AGTTGCTAACATGGTCAATAGTGTTATATATGCAACAATGCGGCCGGCTCGCCAGGAAAGAAGAGTTTCGCACCCGCACCGAAAACCCCGAGTTTCACGACGTCGCCAAAATGTATGTCGAAAACCTCACTTCGTCATTGCATCTTTGGAACGATCGCTACAAGCGTAATCTGGTCAACGCCTTTCGCGAGCTGCAGGACGAGGGCGTTGTCGAGATCATTACATGCTGTGCGACGCACGGATTCCTGCCGTTGATCTCGACTCAGGAATCACGCCGCGCTCAGATCGAGATCGCCGTGGCGAACTATAAAAAGCACTTTGGCCGTCAGCCTCGCGGTATTTGGCTCGCGGAGTGTGCCTACGAACCGGGTATCGAGGATCTGCTTAAATCGGCAGGCATTGACTATTTCATCGCGGATACGCACGCGATCCTTTACGGTGATCCGCGGCCGCGTTACGGCGTGCACGCTCCGGTTGTTTGTCCCAACGGCACGGCTGTCTTCGCCCGCGACGTCGAGACAAGTCAGCAGGTATGGTCGGCCGAGATCGGCTATCCGGGCAACGACCTCTACCGAGAATTCTACCGAGACATAGGTTGGGACGCCGATTACGACTACATCCGACCGCATCTTCACGCCGAGGGCGAACGCCGCCATCTCGGCCTGAAGTACCACCGCATCACCGGCCGCGATGTTCCGCAAAACCGAAAGCAGCCGTACATTCCCGACCTCGCCCGCGAGAAAGCTGCCGAAAATGCGTCACATTTCATCGGCGAACGTATCAAGCAGGCAAAACTGCTCCGCGAGACATTCGAGGGCCATCCGCCGCTCGTCGTAAGTCCATACGATGCAGAGCTTTACGGACACTGGTGGTACGAGGGGCCGCAGTTTATCGACTTTTTCTTTAAGAAGATACACTTTGACCAGAGCGAGATCGAGTGCATCACGCCGGGCGATTTTCTCGACTCGGGCCTGCCGATACAGGTCCAGCAGCCCACCGCATCGTCATGGGGCGAGAACGGGTATTACAAGGTTTGGATCAACGAAGGCAACTCATGGATGTACCCATATCAGCACAGTGCGGAACGGAAGATGACGGAGCTGGCAAACAAGTTTGCGGTCCAAGGTTCAAAGTCCAACGTCCAAAGTCAAGAAAATGAATTCGTGACATTGGACGTTGGACATTGGACTTTGGACCAGCAACTTGCGACCCGCATCCTCAACCAAGCCGCCCGCGAGCTACTGCTTGCCCAATCCTCCGACTGGGCTTTTCAAATCTACCAGGGGACAACCGTGCAATACTCGTCACGGCGGTTCCAGTCGCACATCCACCGCTTCGATCTGCTCGCAAAAATGCTCGAGTCGGGCGAGATCGACGAGGAACTTCTTGTTGAGATCGAGGGCCGCGACAACATCTTTTCCGAGATCGACTACCGATCATTTTGTGGCTAACCTCAACTTAACGTCTTCGATCCTAACCAGTCACCTCGGTATTTCGACCATTCATTGAAAATCGGTCGTCCGAACGTGATCCGCAGCATAAGATCTAAACTGCATAAGTACGCTTTGCGTAATAGAAACTGATGAACAAGATCCTTGCTCTAACTCTCTTTTTACTCGTGTATTCAGTCGCGGCCATGGCTCAGGCCGGCGGCAAGATCAGCGGGACGATCAAACTCTCGGGCGAAGACACGGTAATGCATCAGGTGTCTGTGCAGATCGCCGAACTCAAGCGCAACACCGCAACTGACCGGAATGGATACTTTGAGTTTGTCGATGTGCCGCCCGGACGTTACACGTTGATCACCCACCAGGAAGGATTTCGCGATCTGACAAAAAAAGTCGATGTCGTTGCGGGTGGTTCGGTCACTGCCGATTTCCAACTTCAGTTCTCCGGCGTCAAAGAAGATGTGACAGTCACCGCCAGCGGCACCGAACAATCGACATTCGAAGCGATAGAGTCGGTCAATACACTCAATTCGACCCAGATCACGGAAAGGGCCGCGGTTGGCCTCGGGGACATTCTCCAAAACGAGTCTGGCGTCTCAAAGCGTTCATCCGGGCCGGGTACAAGCCGCCCGGTCATTCGCGGGTTTGACGGAGATCGCGTGCTCATCTCGACCGACGGTGTCCGTGTCGGCTCGCTCGCGTCGCAATCAGGCGATCATTCGGAGCCGGTCGATACTCTCGCTGTCGAACGCATCGAGGTCGTCAAGGGCCCGGCAACACTGCTCTACGGTAGCAACGCGATCGGCGGCGTCGTCAACGCGATCAGCGGGCACGACGAAGGTGCTCATCCTGGCCTTCGGGGATATTTCTCGGCGATAGGCGGGACAAATAACGGCCAGGGCTCAGCGAGCGGCGGCATTGAGTATGGAACTAAAAGCTGGATGCTCTGGGGCAATGGAAGCACACAGCGGACCGGCGACTATAAAGCGGGCGGCGACTTCGGCACCGTCGAAAATACTTTTACACGCAGCTCGACCGGCGGCATCGGGTTTGGCTACTTTGGCAGTAAGGCTTTTTTCACTACCGACTACAGCTATTATCAAAACCGATACGGCATACCGCTTGATTTCAATGATCCTGCGGCTGAGCTGCGCAGCCTCAGGATGCACCGAAATAATTTAAAGTTTACCGGCGGCCTGAGCAGTCTCGATACCGTCATCTCTTCAGCGAAATTCACTGTAGATATCAGCAGATACCAGCACCAGGAATTGGAAGAGGACGTCGTCGGCACGACGTTCAAGAACAATGTTTATTCTTACCGCGGTATGTTCGAACAGAAAAAGGCCGGCAAGCTGACGGGCCGTTTCGGGTTCGAAGGTTATCGCCGAAACTACCAGACGATCGGAGCCGAAACGCTGATCGACGGGCCGGTCCGGCAGGACTCGTTCTCGGTGTTCGGGCTGCAGGAACTTAAGTTTGAGCGTGCCACTCTACAGTTCGGCGGACGTATTGAGAACAACCGCTACGATCCGGTGAGTGCGACGCTCGCGGATCGAAAATTTACAGGTTTTTCGGGAGCGGTCGGTGCCCGATTCGACACATGGAAGGGCGGCGTCTTCGTCGCCAATTTCTCTCATGGCTATCGTGCCCCGGCGCTCGAGGAGCTTTACAATAACGGGCCGCACGACGGAACGCTGTCCTTCGAGATCGGAAATATCAACCTCAAGCCCGAGATCAGCAACGGCATCGATCTGTCGGTTCGCCATCAGAACAGCCGGGTCAAGGCCGAGGCGAACTTTTACTATTACGGCTTTAAGGATTTTGTCTTCCTGGCCCCCACAGGTGTGATCGACCCGGGAAGTGGTTTCCCGATCGCGGAATATTTGCAGGGCAACAGCCGGTTCACGGGCACCGAGCTAAGTCTCGACGTTACTGCGAACAAGTATCTCAACGTCATCACGGGCCTGGATTACGTCAACGCCCAGCTACAGACCGGGCAGCCGCTGCCGCGTATCGCGCCGCTTCGCGGACGTGTGGGGCTCGACATCCATTATCAAAATCTGAGCATTCGGCCAGAGTTCGTCGCTGTCGGCCGTCAGGACCGGATCTTTACGAACGAGACGCCGACCGCCGGTTATGGAACTGCAAATGTGACCGCCTCGTACATTCTGGCGGGAAAACACACGGCAAACGTGTTCTCGATGAGCGCTTACAACCTCAATAACAAGCTGTATTACAACCACATCTCGTTCATCAAGGATATTTCGCCCGAGATCGGCCGCGGTGTCAGGTTCACTTACACGATCAGGTTCTTTTAGGCGTTTAGGGCCCGGCCCAGGATCTGGATCGGGGCCGCGGGCGAACAGCAGAAATCCACGAATTTCAAGCGTTCTGCCTTCATCTCGGGGTCGGCCGCCAGCATTTTCATCGTCGCGGCGAAGACC
>CAYSMU010000119.1:0-8244 GCA_964432145.1 uncultured Chloracidobacterium sp. | reverse complement strand
AAGAATCCTGAAATGGGGCACCAGCACGACGAGTATCCCAAGTCGATGTACCCGTACGAGCAGCATCAGGCAGTCTACGATCAGAACTACAAATGGGGAATGACCATTGACCTCAACTCGTGCGTCGGCTGCAATGCCTGCGTAGTGGCCTGTCAATCGGAGAACAATATCCCGGTCGTGGGCAAAGAGCAGGTCGAGCGTAGCCGCGAGATGCATTGGATGCGGGTCGACGCGTACTATGGCGGCGAGGATGTGAACAACCCTGAGGGGCCGCACTTCCAGCCGGTGCTGTGCCAGCAATGCGAACAGGCACCTTGCGAAGTCGTTTGCCCGGTCCATGCCACGGTGCACAGTGCCGAAGGCCTCAACGACATGGTCTACAACCGGTGTGTCGGAACGCGTTATTGCTCAAATAACTGTCCCTACAAGGTCAGACGTTTCAACTTCCTGCTTTATCAGGATTGGAATACGCCGCAGTACAAGTTGATGCGTAACCCTGAAGTCACGATCCGCAGCCGCGGTGTGATGGAAAAGTGCAACTACTGCACCCAGCGAATTTCCGCTGCACGAATTGAGGCAGAAAAGGACGGGCGTAAGATCCGCGATGGCGAGGTGATGACCGCTTGTCAATCGGCGTGCCCGGCGGACGCGATCACTTTTGGAGACATGCACGACGCGAACAGCAAGATCGCAAAGGCGAAGAAAGACCATCGCGACTACAAGCTGTTGAACGAATTAAACACTCAGCCCCGGACAACCTATCTCGCCGGACTGAAGAACCAAAACAAGGAAATGCCTGATTACAAGGCTCCAAAGCAGGACAAGCACGAAGCCGCCCCGAAGGCGAAAACAACCGGAGGAGAAGCGCACTAGGCTTATGCAGGACGCAAAGGAACTCAAACAAAAACTCCATCCGGCAATGATCGAGGGTGACCATTCGTATGCCAGCGTAACTGACAAGATCAGTGACGTGACGCTTAAAAGGCGTACGCCTTTTCATTGGTTCATCGGATTCGGCATCGCGTTCATGGTCGCTCAGGCGTTGCTTTTTGCGGTAGTATGGCTGCTCGCAAACGGAATCGGCATCTGGGGAAACAATCAGCCGGTCGGCTGGGCGTTCGATATCATCAACTTTGTCTGGTGGATCGGTATTGGCCACGCCGGAACGCTGATCTCGGCGATCCTGCTGCTTCTGAATCAGAAGTGGCGAACGTCGATCAACCGTTTTGCCGAGGCAATGACACTGTTTGCCGTGGCCTGCGCCGCGATGTTCCCGCTGCTTCATACCGGTCGTCCTTGGCTGGCGGCGTATTGGCTCTTCCCGTATCCGAACACGATGGGGATCTGGCCGAATTTCCGCAGCCCGCTCATTTGGGATGTTTTTGCCGTCTCGACATATGCCACAGTCTCGCTGTTGTTCTGGTATGTCGGGCTGATCCCCGATTTTGCGACGCTGCGTGATCGTGCCAAAAACAAGTTTTTTAGGTTCATATACGCCGCCCTGTCGTGGGGATGGCGAGGCTCGGCCCGTCACTGGCATCGATACGAGATCACATACCTGATCCTCGCCGGTCTGTCCACGCCGCTGGTGCTGTCGGTTCACTCGATCGTGTCATTCGACTTCTCGGTGTCCCAGGTCCCCGGCTGGCACGCAACGATATTCCCGCCGTATTTCGTTGCGGGAGCCGTGTTCGCCGGATTCGCGATGGTGCTGATCCTCTGCATACCGCTTCGCCACTGGTACCGGATGCAGGATTTCATTACGCACCAGCACCTGATCTACATGGCGAAGGTCATGTTGGCGACCGGTTTGATAGTGGTTTACGGCTACGCGATGGAAGGGTTCTTCGGCTGGTACAGTGCTTCCCAGTATGAGGTCTTCATGGTGAAGAACCGCATCTGGGAGGGCCCGTATTGGTGGTCGTACTGGCTGCTGCTGTTTTGTAACGGCCTTTCCATTCAGTTGCTTTGGTTCAAGAGGTTTAGAGAAAGCGAGTTCTGGCTGTTCCTTATTTCCATCATCGTCAGCGTAGGCATGTGGCTTGAGCGCTTCGTTATTATCGTAACGAGTTTGCACCGCGACTTCCTGCCGAGTTCGTGGGCGATGTACAGCCCGCGGGTATGGGATTGGACCATGTTTATCGGTACCATCGGCTTTTTCTTTACTTTGATCTATCTGTTTGTCAGGTTTGTGCCGATCATTTCGATATTTGAGGTTCGCACTCTGCTGCCAGAGGCCAATGTTCACGGCCATCAGCAGGATTTTGACGAAAGCGTGCTTGAGATCGAATATACGTACGACCGTACCGATCCGCCGAACGAATAGTTTTTCGGATCGATTGTTAGAGCTATGGGAAACAACCTTCACGGGATATTAGCTGAATTCGATACTGCGACGGAGCTTGTCGATGCCGCGCGCAAGGTGCGCGACGCCGGCTATACCAAAACCGACGCGTTCTCGCCGTTCCCGCTGCATGAGATCGATGAAGCTCTCGGCATAAAACGGAGTATTTTGCCGTATTTGATCTTCACAGGCGGCATTACAGGGCTTCTTTCCGGACTGGGCCTGCAGTATTTTGTTCACGTGCTGGACTGGCCGATCATTGTCGGTGGCCGACCGCACTTCAGCCTTCCGGCTTTTGTCCCGCCGGCATATGAATTGACGATCCTCTTCTCGGCGTTTGTCGCCGTGTTTGGAATGTTGTTCCTGAACGGACTGCCTGCTCCGTATCATCCGGTTTTCAATGTGCCGCGTTTTGCCCTGGCGACACGTGAGAAATTCTTCCTGATCATTCAGTCGGACGATCCGAAGTACGATTACGAAGAGACTAAGAGCTTTATGCAGACTCTGGACGCACAGGAGGTTTTTGATGTTGAAGAATAACCTTCCTGTGGAAGTAAAAAGAGATAAGGAAAAAGGAAAAAATATGAAAAGGCCTATCGTTTTTGCCTTTTGCCTTTTGACTTTTGCCTTCCTGACGGCCTGTGGCGTCAGGTTCGATATGCAGGACCAGCCGCGGTATAAGACCTATAAGAAGAGCGATTTCTTCTCAGACAAGCGTGGCTCTCGCGACAAGGTCGAAGGGACCGTTGCTCGCGGACAGTTGAACGATAACAAAGCTTTTTACACGGGCAAGATCGATAACCCGAATCTCAATATACAGGTCGAAACGACGACCAACGCAGCCGGAAATACGATCGTTACCAGTTTTCCCAACGATATAGACGAATTTCCGATGCCGGTGACCAAGGAACTGGTCGAACGCGGTCAGGAGCGATACAACATTTACTGCATAGTCTGTCACGGGCCTGTTGGCAAGGGTGACGGCATGATCGTTCGCCGCGGCTTCTCGCCGCCGCCGACCTATCATGATGACCGCCTTAGAAATGCTCCTGTCGGACATTTCTTCGATGTGATCACTAACGGCTGGGGCAAGATGAGCAGCTATAGCTATTCTATCCAGCCCGCGGACCGCTGGGCGATCGTCGCCTATATTCGGGCTCTCCAGGTGAGTCAGAATCCGGACGAGATCTTAAAGATGAATTCAAAACCTGAGTCAAACTCAGCACCTCCGAAGTCAGGTGAAAAAACCGAAACGCACGGAGGTAAACCGTAAATGGGGAACCCTGAGAATTACAAGGCACCGGCCGATATTAACCGCCTCAGGGCCATCGCGCTCGGTGTGGGCGGCATCGCTCTGATCGTTTGGGCCATTGGCGCATATTTCAATACCGAGCAGGCATTGCGTTCGTGGCTGCTGGGATTCATTTTCTGGGGCGGTATCGGTATCGGAAGTCTGGGCGTTTTGCTTCTCCAGTATCTGACCGGCGGCGCGTGGGGCGTCGTGATCCGCAGGATAGTCGAGGCCGGTTCGCGTACGCTGCCGCTGATCGTTTTGCTGTTTATCCCGATCGCGATCGGCGTTTACACTCACAATATTTACGAGTGGACGCATATGGCTCCGACCGATCACGCTATCGAGGCTCGGGGCCCTTATCTTACGACATGGTTCTGGATCCTCCGGTCGTTTATCTACTTTGGTCTTTGGGGCGTAATGGTCTACCTACTCAACAAGTGGGGAGCTGACCAGGACAAGACCAATTCGGTCGAGGAATCGCGGCTGGTGCTAGAAAAAGCATCGCGGTTTTCCGGCCCGACAATGGTCTTCTATTGCCTCGTGGTCACATTCGCCGTCGTTGATTGGATAATGACCCTCGACCCGCACTGGTTTTCGACCATTTGGGGATTGTTGTTTGTCGCAGGTTGGGGATTGAGCTGTTTCTGCTTCGTGGTCGCGGTGCTGTCCTTCCTCATCGACCGTTCGCCGATGGACGGTGTACTCGGGAAGCGGCATTTCCACGACCTCGGCAAACTGATGCTCGCGCTTGTGATGGTCTGGGCATACTTCAATTTCTCGCAGTTCCTGATCATCTGGTCCGGGAACCTGCCCGAAGAAACGACCTGGTTCCTTACCCGCATGAAGGGCGGTTGGGGCTACATGGGCGTGGCGTTGATCCTGTTCCACTTCGCCTTTCCGTATCTTCTTCTTTTGAAGCAAGACCTAAAGCGTAAGGCCAAGCTGCTTGCGTCTCTGGCGCTTTTCATATTGTTTATGAGGCTCGTTGACATGTTCTACCAGATCGGGCCGACGTTCCGTGTCGATCCGAACTGGACGCTTCCACAGGGCTCGTTCTATGTCAGTTGGCTCGATTTCGTAGGGCCGATAGCTGTTGGCGGTATCTGGCTTTGGTATTTCTTCGGACAGTTGATGAGCCGCCCGATCGTTCCCGCTAAAGATCCGTATTTCGAGGAGGCGATCGCTCACGGCAAGGGGCATTAGTATTGATTTATGTCTTCTAAGAAACACGTAGATACACTCGAAGATCTCAACAAGGCCTACGAAGAGAACACTATCGGCCTTAGGGGTATATTCTCGTTCGCGATCGGCCTTTTCCTGTTGATCGTGATCACGTTTGGCCTGATGTGGGCGTTTCTGAGGGTACTCAAAGACTATCGTGCCGAGGAGAACGCGATGCAGCCCAATCCGATGATCATGAGCGAGAAGGAACGCCTACCGGCCGAGCCGCGGCTCCAGCTTGCTCCCGGTTTTGGCGTTGATTCTGAAAAAGGCCGTGTGAATCTCGAACTTCAGGCGCCACAGGCCGAGTATCGCGAATTGCAGAAGCAGTGGAAAGATCTTTGGGAGCACGGCACGAAAGACGAGAAGACGGGCACTGTAACGGCAATGTCGATCGAAGAGGCAAAGGAAAGGCTTCTTAGCCAGAATCTTAAGGCGAAATCAGGTGCCGAGGCGGAAGAACTGGTTTCTAGCTCGAAGATGTACGTCTCGGACGCAAGCGGCGGCCGTATGGCATCACTGACGAGAAGGTAAAAAAATGACCAAGGGACAGATCAGACAAATGACCTCGTTCGCCGTGTTACTGGCGGCTTTGGTATATCTCTGTACTGCCGTCCCGGCCCAGAAGCCTGAGCATTACAATTCGCCGCTTTATTCGCCGAGAACCTACGATCCGACGATCTCTGAGGCGAACGGCCTGCCTGAGGTCCTCAAAAAGGTCGGGATCGAGCAAAAGCTCGGGAACAAGCTGCCGCTGGATGCCCAATTCAAGGATGAGTCGGGAAACACCGTAAAGCTCGGAACATATTTTGGCCAGGGACGGCCTGTCATAGTCGCTTTTGTGTATTACGAATGCCCGATGCTCTGTAACCAGGTGCTTAACGGGCTTACCGGTTCACTTAAGGGGATCTCGTTCGACGCCGGCAAAGACTTTGACGTCGTGGCCATCAGCTTCGACGCGCGGGAATTCGACAAGCTGGAGCTGGCAAAGGCCAAGAAGGCAGGATACGTGGAAAGGTATGGCCGGCCCGGAACTGAAAAAGGCTGGCATTTCCTGACCGGCACGCCGGAGTCGATCGAACAGGTGACATCGGCCGCGGGATTCAGCTTCAAATGGGACGAGAAGAGCAACCAGTTCGCCCATTCGGCCGGCGTTATGATCGCGACCCCCGAGGGCACACTGTCCCGTTATCTTTACGGGATCGATTATTCTCCGAAGGACCTGAAGTTCGGCATCATGGAATCGGCTGAGAACCGCGTGGGCAACGCTGCCGAACAGCTGCTGCTCTATTGTTATCACTACGATCCATCGACGGGTAAGTACGGGCTGGCGATCCTCAATGTGATGCGGCTCGGCGGGATAGCGACCGTGCTCGGCCTCGGGGTGATGGGATTAGTGTTCTGGCGGCGGAATAAAAAGAAAGAGTTGTTAGTAGATAGTGAATAGCTCTAAGGATTCACTAAGAGAATATGCAGACTACATCGTGGATACCATTCTTTCCGGAGCAGGCCTCGACCTTCGCATGGCAGGTTGATGCGCTTTATTTCTACCTGATCGCGGTAAGCGTCGCATTTACGATACCGATCGTGGTGGCGATCTTCTTTTTCGCCCTGAAGTACCGAGAGGTCGAGAAATACGCGACGCCCGAGGAAATGCACGGTTCGATGGTGCTTGAGACAGTATGGTCGATCATTCCTTTCGTCATTTCAATGACGATCTTCCTTGGCGGTGCGATCGTTTACTTTAACCAGTACACACCTCCGGAAGACGCGATGGAGATATACGTTGTCGGCAAGCAGTGGATGTGGAAGGTACAGCATCAGACAGGCCAGCGAGAGATCAATGAACTCCACGTTCCGGTAAACCGGAAGGTCCGGCTTACCATGACCACCGAGGATGTGCTTCATGATTTCTCGATCCCGGCTTTCCGGACCAAGGCGGATGTCGTTCCGGGCCGGTACACCTATATGTGGTTCGAGGCGACCAAGCCGGGCAAATATCATCTTTACTGTGCTGAATATTGCGGCCTTAACCACTCCGGAATGGGCGGTTGGGTCTATGTGATGGAGCAGCGGGATTTTGACAATTGGCTTAGCGGCAACGTCTCCGGCCAGACGCCTGTCGAGGCAGGAAAGGACCTTTTCCAGAACAAACTTGGCTGTGCGTCGTGCCACGCCGGCGGCCCGCAGCAGCGTGGTGCCAAACTCGAGGGAGTTTTCAACACCGATGTGAAACTCGTTGGAGGTGCCACCGTAAAGGCCAACGAAGAATACATTCGTAACTCCATATTGAATCCTGCCTCGCAGGTAGTTGAGGGATTCCAACCGATAATGCCGACATTCAAGGGGCAGGTTACGGAGGAACAGCTTAATTCGCTCGTAGCGTATATCAAGTCTCTTTCGCCCAACGCCGCGGCAACATCTGCGGCACCGGCCGCGAATACGGCTGCGAATACCGCAGCCAAGCCTGCGAATACGGCGGCGAAACCAGCGGGAAACAGTAATAAGTAGTTCTTAAAAGATTATGAGCGCGCAAGAAGCAACAATGTCAGGCTACAGCGGGAAAAAGCTGAATTATATTACCAACGGCTCGACCCTGAAATCGTGGCTGCTCACAAAAGATCACAAGCGGATCGCGATCATGTATCTGCTTTCCGTGTCGGCTTTCTTTTTCATGGGCGGGCTCTATGCCGCGGCCATTCGACTCGAACTGCTGACCCCGGCGAGCGATCTGCTCGAAACAGGTACCTACAACAAGGTATTCACGCAACACGGCGTGCTGATGATCTTTTTCTTCCTGATCCCTTCGATCCCCGCGATCCTGGGCAACTTCCTGCTGCCGATCATGATCGGGGCAAAGGACCTTGCCCTGCCGAGGATCAATTTGCTCAGTCTTTATATTTACTGGATCGGCGGCGGTTTGACCCTGTTTTCGCTCATGCAGGGCGGTGTTGATACCGGCTGGACGTTCTATACACCGTACAGTACGACCTTCTCAAATTCCTACGTGATGGCGGTTGGCCTCGGGATCTTCATCAACGGGTTCTCATCGATCCTCACTGGCCTCAATTTCATCGTTACGATCCACACGATGCGGGCCCCGGGAATGACCTGGTTCCGGATGCCGCTCTTTGTCTGGGCACATTACGCGACCAGTCTCGTAATGATCCTCGGCACACCTGTGGTCGCTATCACGGTGCTTTTACTCGCAATTGAACGCGTTGCCCGGGTCGGGATCTTCGATCCGGCGATCGGCGGCGACCCGATCCTGTTCCAACATATGTTCTGGTTCTATTCGCATCCGGCCGTTTACATCATGATCATGACGGGAATGGGAGTTATAACAGAGCTGATCTCTAATTTCTCAAGCAAAAAGATCTACGCT
>CAYSMU010000118.1:0-8263 GCA_964432145.1 uncultured Chloracidobacterium sp. | reverse complement strand
GTCTGCCACATATGCGACGGTTCGGTCGCGGGCGATTATTTCAGGAATATAACTGCCGGTTTGACCGCAAAAGGCGTCGAGCTTCTGCTCGTAGAACTTGGCGGCGGAACCGCGCCTCCATGGCTCGCTAGCTATCCGAACGTAAAGTATCTTTCGCTCAACGCCGCCGGCAGCAGGAATATATTGGCTGCACGTAAAAAGGTAGCCGATCTCGTTTCGAACGAAAAGATCGACATCCTGCACACCCATCTTTTCTACTCGGGCCTCGCGGCCGCAGCAGCAAAGAAACGGCTTGGCAACACCGTTTTTTCTCTAATGCGGCATCACACCGGCGTGGTCCGGATGCTCGGCACGCGATTCCACGTGTGGGCGGACAAATGGATGGCCGAAAAAGCCGACCATATCGTGACCGTGTCCGAAGCCGCACGAAAGTACATGCTTGAGGTCGACGGCATTCGACGCGACGATATCGAGGTCGCCTATCTCGGTTTCGATTTTGAACAAATGTCGCCGAACTCGGAAAAGCGAGCTGCCGCACGTGCTGAGTTCGGTTTTAGTGACGAAGATGTCGTGGTCGGATACGTGGCCAATTTTACGGCCGGGAAGGGCCATGTCCAGCTGATCAATGCCTTCGATGCGGCCAAACGCCAGGTCCCGAATGCTAAGCTTGTTCTCGCTGGCCGCGGGAAGTTGAAGGAAGTCGAGGACACTGTCGGGCGTTTGGGCCTCGGCCGCCGGATCGTTTTTGCCGGTTGGCGGGAGGATGTCGTGGCCGTATACAACGCGATGGATATTTTCGTCCAGCCCAGCCTGAGCGAGGCATTCTCACAGGTTTTGATCGAAGCAATGGGCTGCGGACTTCCGGCCATTGCGACAAACGTGGGTGGTGCAAGCGAGGTGATCGAGAACGGCGTAAACGGTATTCTGATCGAGCCGAACGATCAAGAGGCGCTCGCAAGCGAAATTATCAAATTGGCGGATAATGAGAAATTACGACGCGAGATCGCAGATCGTGGGATGAGATCGGTACGTGAGCGTTTCTCGGCGGCGACGATGGTCGAGCGGCACTTTGAACTCTATGAGAAGTGGTTGAGCGAGAGATAGATGGCGGTTTCAGAGCGATTTCAGGGTGCGAATGTGATCGACGCAGGGCGGCTCTCGCCGTACTGGGGCGAACACGCGGCTCGATATGTCTTTTCTCTGCCGTTTGTCGACGGCAAGCGGGTTCTTGATATTGCGTGCGGTACCGGTTACGGCATTGCTATCCTTAAGAGCACGGCCGCTCACGTTACCGGCGTTGATGTCGACGCTAATGCGGTTGCCGAGGCTAAGGCCGAATGCGGCGGCAAGGCCGCAGTCCTGCTCGGCAACGGCCTCGGGCTGCCTTTCGCGGATGCAAGTTTCGATGTAATTACGTCATTCGAGACGCTGGAGCATCTGCACGAGCGGGCGACATTCCTTTCAGAATTGCATCGCGTCCTGAGACCCAGCGGCATTCTGCTGCTTTCGACGCCGAATGCCAATTACTCGCAACCCGTTGACGGTATCCCTTCTAATCCTTTCCACATTCATGAATACAAGCCCGACGAACTCCGCCGCGAACTTGAAGCGAGATTCGCAATAGAAAGATTTCTTGGCCAGTCACTCGATCCCGCGACCGGAATTCCGCCGTTTTACGAAGCACAAAGGCGGCTCCCCAAAGACCCTGCGACGCAAGCTCGGCTATTCGGTTGGAAGCTATTTAACAAGATACCGTTCACACTTCGCGAGCGTTTGAGCGAAATGATCTGGAGCAAACCTTTCTATCCCGTCGAAATGGATTACAATTTTGATGAGCAAACCGTCGATAAGGCCGGGACCTTGTTCGCAGTATGCCGCAAGAAATGATTGGATCAGGCCTCGTCACAGTCGTAATCCCGAACTACAACTACGCGCATTACCTGCGCGAGTGCATAGACAGCGTCCTGGCACAGACGTATCCGGACATCGAGATCATCGTCGTCGACGACGGCTCGAAGGATGGCTCTCGAGACGTACTTGAAAGTTACGGAACGCAGATAACCGTCATTTTTCAGCAGAATCAGGGCGTCTCGGCAGCACGAAATAACGGTGCGGTCGCGGGCCGCGGCGAATTCATAGCATTTCTCGATGCCGATGACGTCTGGCTGCCCGGAAAAGTAGAAAAGCAGATCGAGCGGTTCACGGTCGAGCCCGCACTCGGGCTGGTGCACGTCGGCGTCGACGAGATCGACGCCGACGGCAATTCGCTTCTCCATCGCCTCGAGGGCTCCGACGGCGATGCCGTCGAAGACCTTTTGATGCTTGGCCGCAAAGGCGTTCTCGGCGGCGGCAGCGGTTTGCTGGTTCGACGGTCGGTGTTCGACGAGGTCGGCGGGTTTGACCTTCGGCTTTCGACATCAGCTGACTTTGACTTTTTCCTTCAGGTCGCGAAGCGCTACAACGTCGGCTTTGTTCCCGAGATCCTCCTCAGATATCGCGTGCACGGGTCGAACATGCACGGCAACATCCAGGCAATGGAACACGACATGACGATCGCCTTCGAAAAGGCGTTCGCCGATGCCCGCCCTGAGATAGCTGCTCTCAAGAGAAAGGCGTATGGCAATCTTCACCAGACGCTCGCCGGCTCGTATTTTGCGGCGGGCAATTATGCATCGCTCGCCCGGCACGCGGCCGCGAGTTTGATGAACGACCCTGGAAATATCGGCAGGTTCCTTCCGTTTCGCTCGCGCGGGACCAACAGGCGAGGTGTCCGGACGTGAGCGTTCCAACAAGCTTTAAGACACGTGCTCTCGATTCGGTACGACGGCTTTTTACAAAAGGGCCGCTTGAGAATGTGATGTTTTTGGCGCTCCGCGGTACGGAGTATGGCGGTACATTGTCCCGATTCATTCCAAACCCGCACCTTTATCCGCCCGGTTCGGCTCGTAACGTCACACGCGATGGCATTAATTACGAGCTCGATCTGAGCTGCATGATGCAGTGGTACGTATTCTGGGACTTCAAGGAACGGCAGCGTGACCGCTTGTACTCAATGGTAAAGCCGGGCGATGTTGTCCTCGACGTCGGGACAAACATCGGCGAGACACTGCTGCATTTTGCCCGCTTGGTCGGTGACGACGGGTTTGTTTACGGATTTGAGCCGGACCAACATAACTACGCAAACGTCCAACAGAACATCTCGCTAAATCCGTTCAAGAATCTGCACGTCTTTAACCTAGGCGTTTCTGATGAAAAGTCAACGGTCAAACTCTTTCGCGTCGACCCGCACAACCTCGGCATGAACCGCATTCTCACTGAAGCCGAAGCGGAGAAATTCGACGATTTCACCACGATTGAGGTGGACACGATCGACAATGTCATTGCCGCAAATGATATCAGCCGGGTCGATCTGATCAAGATCGATATCGAGGGATATGAGATGCATGCTCTTCGCGGCGCAAGGCATTTGCTTGAGACGCAGCGGCCGAAGCTTTTCATCGAGGTCGGCTACACGCGGCTGATCAATAACGGCATGAGCCCGAACGAGATGATAGCGTATCTTCATGAGTTTGGTTACCAAATACGGCATGCTGAGACTGACGAACTGATTGGCAAAGATTACGATTTTTCACCGCTTGGCGACGGTGGCATTGATGTTTACGCGATCGCAAAGTAAGAGATGCGAGAATTTCTGTACAAATTCGCCTGGGACACACGCTGCCGCAATATCGATGTGGCAGGCGTGCTGCAGCCTCTTGTCAAAGAAGGTACGATCATACTCGACGCTGGCTGCGGCGAATATGGACTCGCGGCGTTCATGCCTGGGGCGAATATTACAGGCGTAGATATCTTGCCGAAAGACGCCGTCGATCCGCGTCTGAAATACATTCACGGCAGCATCATCGATCTGCCATTTGAGCCGCAAGCGTTCGACCTCGCGGTTTCGGTCGACGTTCTCGAACACTTGCCTGTGGAACTGCGGCCGGATGCGATTACCCAGCTCGTAAAAGTGACCAAGCGTGCCATTATCATAACTTTTCCTGACGGCGAACGTGCGAGAAAGATCGACTCGGATTTCGAATGCGAATTGAAGAAACGCAAGATGCCCCTGCCGGACTGGCTCGAGGAACATCTTGCTCAACGATATCCGGAAGCAGGAGAGATCACCGCTGAGATCGAGGCGGCCGCGAAAACTGTGGGACGCGTCGTGCGAACCAAGATCATCTATTCCGAACATTCGGGAGTCTCTCGATTCTTACGATGGACCGCGGCTCGGTCGAAGTACATTTACGTACCCGCGAATCTGGTGTCGGGCGCAATGCTGCCAGTGATCCCGAATGCGTCTGAGAAAAATTCGTATCGCGCGATCGTGGTCGCCGAATTCGAGGCCGCTGAATGAAGACGACCCTCTACATCTGCTACTTCGGTGTGACGCAGCCGCTCGTTCGGACACAGGTCATCCCGTATCTTCAGGAGCTGGTGAAGGGCGGCTACAAGGTCCATCTGCTGACCTTCGAGCCCGACCTGAAAAGCGAATGGACGCCCGCAAAGATCGAGGCTGAGAGATCGCTGTTGGCCGAAAAAGGTATCGCCTGGCAATGCCTCGCCTACCACAAGCGGCCATCCGCGATCTCAACGGCGTGGGACATTTTTGCCGGTACCCGACACATACGAAAGCAGATCGACCGCGACAATATAGATTTGCTTCACGGCCGAGTTCACGTGCCGACATTGATGGGAGCACTCGCCCGAAAATTCTCTCGCCGCAAGCCGAAACTGCTTTTCGATATTCGAGGCTTCTTTCCCGAGGAATACGTCGACGCCGGCGTTTGGCCCGAGGACAGCATGCTTTTTCGAGCCGCCAAACGAGTCGAACGATGGCTGATGAAGGAGTCGGACGGATTCGTCGTGTTGACGGAAAAGGCACGCGAACTAATTCTTGGTGGGGAACAAAGGCCTGTCGAAGTAATTCCTTGCTGTGTCGATTTTGCGGAGCGTTTTCCGGAATCTGTCGCGTCGTCGCGTGACGAGATGCGCACAAAATTGGGTGTCGCGGGACGAACGGTGTATGCACATGTGGGAGCTTTGGGCGGATTGTATTTGACTCGCGAACTAGCCGACTTCATGGCCGCTGCAAGGGAACTCGATCCACGCGCTTTTGCTTTGTTCTTGACGCAGTCGGATCCGGCCGAGCTTGTCAGCCTGCTGCGAGACCGCGGATATACGGAAAGCGACTACTTCGCGGGGCGTGTTGCTCCGGAGGAAATTCCCGCATATCTGAGTGCTTCAGACGCTGGGTTGTCATTTGTAAAGGCAACATATGCTACGCAGTCGCGTTCGCCCACGAAGATCCCCGAATATCTCGCCGCCGGACTGCCTATTATCGCCAATTCCGGAGTCGGCGACGTTGACGAACTGATCACGGGCGAGAATGTCGGGATACTGGTCGATGAATTCACTCATGAGGCGTATCAACAGGCTCTCTACAAGTTGAGGCGGCTCGGCTACGTTGCTCAAAGGTGCAAAGATGCGGCCCGGCGGCGCTTCGACCTCGATACAGTCGGCGGCGAGCGTTACCGAAGGCTTTACAAAAACCTTTTGCAAAGCAACGGGTGAGTTGTTACCATTTCGAGTTTCGGTATGCGTGTTTTGGCAGTAGTTCCGTCTGTTTATGATACGAGCCCGGGGCAGCGGTTTCGCATCGAACAATGGGAGCCGCTGCTAGCCGAGGGCGGCGTCGAGATTAACTATGCTCCCTTCGAATCGCCCGAATTACGCTCGATCCTATACCAGAGCGGGCACATCGCTTCAAAGATCAAGGCCGTTATCGGCGGAATGAAACGCCGGAGCCGTGAACTCGATTCGGTCGGCGACTTCGACCTCGTGTATTTATTTCGTGAGGCTGCTCTGCTCGGCCCGCCGTGGTTCGAGCGAAAGATCGCCCGGTCCGGCGTGCCCATCGTCTTCGATTTCGACGACGCGATCTTTATTCCGTACAGAAGTCCGTCTAACGGCTACCTCAGCTATCTGAAATTCCCGGCAAAGACCGCCGAGATTTGCCGCCTTTCGACACACATTATGGCGGGTAACCAGTATCTGGCCGATTACGCGAGTCAGTACAACGAGCACGTCACGATCATCCCGAGCACATTAGATACAGAGAAGTATTTTCCGGTCGAGAGACAGCCGTCAGACAGGATAACTATCGGGTGGAGCGGCAGTTACAGCACGGTCCAGCATCTGGATACGCTCCGCGACGTGCTTCAGGAATTGGCAAAGAAAGAAGACTTTCAGCTGCGGGTAGTTGGTCCCGCGAGCTATGACTTGCCGGGCGTCGACGTGACTGTGGTTCCATGGCGGGCCGAGAGCGAGGTCGAGGACCTGCGGCCTATCGACATCGGCATTATGCCGCTTCCCGACGACAAGTGGACTCGCGGAAAGTGCGGCTTTAAGGCCCTACAGTATATGGCCCTCGGGATTCCGGCTATTTGCTCGCCCGTCGGTGTAAACTCTACAATCATTACTGATGGAGAGAATGGCCTTTTAGCTGGAAGCACAGGCGAATGGATCGAAAAGATCAAAATGCTGACTCATTCGGCCGATCTGAGGCAGAAACTGGGCGATGCGGGACGCAGGACGGTCGAGCAGGAGTATTCCGCGAAAGTGATTGCCCCACGAGTGCTGGAGGTTTTTCGCTCGGCCGTAGCGGCAGGTTCATAGAGTTATCGAATGTATATTTTAGGCCTGACAACGCTCGGTGATTCCGCGGCCTCGCTCATTAAGGATGGCGAGTTGATCGCGGCTGTCGAGGAGGAGCGGTTTTCTCGCGTCAAGCACCATAGCGGATTTCCTTACAAAGCGATCCAGTTCTGTCTCGATCATGCGGGCATCACGCTCAAGGACGTCGAACATGTCGGACATTACTGGAAGCCTTGGATCCTGCGACACAAGGCGATGCAGGCGGCACGGTCTGCTCTCATATCGCGTGATATGTTCAAGGCACGAGCCGACCGCGGCATCGCACAGGTCAGCGACAGCTATCTGGGAATGTTCAGGCACCCCAAGCGGCTGCGTGAGCACTTCGGCCCGAGCGATTTCAAGTTCCATTACCTCGAACATCATCAGACGCACGCAGCGGCGGCATTTTTCGTGTCGCCGTTCGATTCTGCCGCGATCCTGACGTGGGACGGCACAGGTGAGGATACGACGACGCTCTTTTCACGTGGGAAAGACAATAAGCTCGAGATATTGAAACGCATAAAGCTGCCGCACAGCCTCGGCCAGTTCTATTCGGCGGTGACGAATTATATCGGCTTCGATATGTTCTCGGGCGACGAGTGGAAGGTGATGGGGCTTGCCGCGTATGGCAAGCCGAAATACGTCGATTTCTTCCGGGAAAAGGTCCTCACGACCAACGGCAGCGGCGATTTCAAGTTCAATATCAAGGTACTCGATCATCATCTTGCCAAGCACTATCAGTTCCCTGACGGCATCACACGGGAACTCGGTCCGGCACGCAAGAAGGGCGAGGAATTGAGCGAGCATCACTGGGACATTGCTTGCTCGGCGCAGAAAGCACTTGAGGAAACCGCGATCTATCTCGTCAAGAAGATCCACGACATGACCGACGAAGAAAATCTCTGCATGGCGGGCGGCGTCGCGTTCAACTCGGTAATGAACGGCCGCATTTTTCACGAGACGCCATTCAAGCGGTTCTTTGTCCAGCCGGCCGCCGGCGATGCGGGATGTTCACTCGGAGCGGCGTATTTCGTTTGGAATCAGATACTAGGTAATCCGCGATCGTTCGTGATGAACCACGCCTATTACGGCCCGGGCTTTACCAATGGTGAGTGCCGTGCAGCGCTCGACGAGGCCGGACTTAAATACGTGACGCTCGAGGATGACGAACTTCTGCCGCGGCTCGCGAAGATGATCTCAGACGGGGCGATCGTCGGATGGTTCAATGGACGGATGGAGTTGGGGCCGCGGGCTTTGGGGGCACGCAGTTTTCTCGCCGATCCGCGCCGCGCGGACATGCGCGAGATATTGAACCACAAGGTCAAGCTTCGCGAATGGTTTCGCCCACTCGCACCATCGATGCAGGAGGAACATGGAGCGGAGGTCTTCGGCGTCGAGCATCACGACCCTTTTATGATCACCGTGATCGAGGTCGCCGATGAATATAAAGCGAAGATCCCCGCGGTCGTTCACGTCGACGGAACCGCACGGCCGCAGATGGTCAACAAACATGCAAACCCAAGAT
>CAYSMU010000117.1:1001-8270 GCA_964432145.1 uncultured Chloracidobacterium sp. | reverse complement strand
GATCGTAACCGCTCGATAATGGTATCTGCGTTTGCTCGCCGGGAACTATCCGGCCGATGCGTTCGAGGTCTTTCCCGACAAGCCTTTTCACACGCTCGCCCGGAATTACGGACTGACCGGGGCAGATTTTCATGGCGGCCATTCTTCCGCGATCGACGGCTCTCACACCTATATTTCGGTCGATATGTCCCGCTGCATCAATTGCTATGCATGCGTCCGGATATGCGCGGATGTGCAGGGGCAATTCGTCTGGCATGTGCTCGGCCGGGGCGAGGAATCGCAGATCTTACCGGATTCTTTCGGGGCGTTTGGCGACAGCACATGCGTTTCGTGCGGTGCGTGTTCGGACGCGTGTCCTACCGGTGCACTTGAGGACAAGACCGTTTTGGAGCGCGGACTTCCGACCGAATGGACCAAGACGACGTGCCCGTATTGCGGCACCGGCTGTGAGATGAATGTCGGGACACGGGGCGACCGCGTCGTCCAGGTCAAGCCCGTCATGGACGCTCCGGTGAATTACGGCCATCTTTGCGTAAAGGGCCGCTACGCATTTGATTTTATCGACGCGGAGGACCGCGTGACCGAGCCGATGATCCGCGAAAACGGCGAATGGCGAGTCGTTTCCTGGGACGAGGCGATCGGCTACACAGCCGACAAGCTGAAGGCGATCAACGACGAATTCGGGAAAGAGTCCATCGCGGTGCTCGGTTCCGCACGAGCGACAAACGAAGAGAATTATCTCGCGCAAAAATTCACTCGCGTCGTTTTGGGAACGAATAACGTTGATTGCTGTGCCCGTGTTTGCCACACGCCGTCGGCGGCTGCGATGAAGATGATGATCGGCACCGGAGCGATGACCAACTCGTTTGACGATATCGAGAAGGCGCGAACGATCATCCTCTGCGGCGCTAACCCGAGCGAAAATCACCCGATCCCCGGTGCACGTATAAAGCAGGCGGTCCTGAAGAACGGAACAAAGCTCATTGTTGTCGATCCGCGAAAGACAGAGCTCGCGAAGATCGCCGACGTGCATCTGCAGCTGCGTCCCGGCACAAATATCCTGATGTTCAATGCTCTAGCCCACGCGATCATTGACGAAGGGCTGACAGATCCCGAGTTTCTGCGAACGCGAGTAACCGAATTTGAAGAGTTCAAGGCATTCGTTGCCGAGTATTCGCCCGAAGCCGTTGCCGAACGCTGCGGCGTGGACGCCGAACTCATCAGAAAGGCGGCTCGGATATACGCGACCGACACACCGTCGATGGCAATGCATGGCCTGGGAATGACCGAGCACCTGCAGGGAACCGAGGGCGTGATGACGATCGTCAATCTGGCCCTGTTGACCGGTAATATCGGCAAACCCGGGGCCGGAGTCAATCCGCTTCGGGGCCAAAACAACGTCCAGGGATCTGCCCACATGGGATGCGACCCGGGCATCCTGACAGGTTCGGTGACGATCGATGCGGGTAAGGAATTGTTCGAGAGCGTCTGGCAAAGGCCGGTACCTACTGCCGCCGGTCTCAATCAACTGCAGATGATCGATGCCGCCCGCGACAGCAAGCTTAAGGCACTGTGGACCATCGGTTATGACGTTTTCCTGTCGAACGCCAATGCTCACGAGACGGCGAAAGCATTCGCAAATATGGACCTCGTCATAATCCAGGATTTCTTTATGAACGAGACCGCTAAGCGTTTCGGCCACGTCTTCCTGCCGGCGACAACATCATTCGAGAAGGACGGCACCTTCATGAATGGCGAGCGCCGGATCCAGCGCATCAGGACAGCCGTGAGCCCGCGTGGGAATTCGCGATCGGATCTTGAGATCATCTGCGATCTGGCCAGGAAAATGGGCTTCGCCGAGGATTTTGCGTTCGAATCGGCCGAGGATGTCTGGAACGAGGTCCGAGCGGTCTGGCCTCCTGGATACGGCATTACCTACGATCGGATCGAGAAAGCGGGCATCCAATGGCCTTGTCCCGATCTTGATCATCCGGGTACCGAGATACTCCACGGCGAGTCGTTCTCAAACGGCGTCGCGGCGGCACTGAGGCGCATCAAATATCGCCCAACGAAAGAGGTTGTCTCCGACGAATACCCGTTCATGCTGACTACCGGCCGTGTACTTGAGCAATTCAATGCGGGCACGATGACGATGCGAACACCAAACGCTAAACTCCGCCCGACGGACCGCCTGATGATCTCGCATGCCGATTCGAAGAAGCTCGCCATAGCCAACGGTGAAAGTGTCAGATTGAAGAGCGCATACGGCGAGGCGGTCTTGCCCGCCGAGGTTACGGCTAAGGTGAAGGATGGCGAATTGTTCGCGTCTTTCCACGATCCCAGAGTGTTTCTCAATTACGCAACCGGTCCGACCCGCGACCGATTTACACAGGCACCCGAGTTTAAGGTAACCGCTGTACAGATAGAAAAGCTATAATGAGAGGCTCCCAGGTTGTGGTCGGCTGTAAAGTGCCGAGATCTCCGATCAGTTATAGCTTATTGTGACCGAAACAGAACAAACCGCCATGCTCTCGCCGGAGGACGTGGCTAAATTACAAACGGAAAAGCAACCTTTTGGGTGCCTGATCATCTTGATCGCCGCGCTGTTGGGCGTGGGCGGTTTGCTGGCTATGTTCTTGAGTTCCGCCCCGATCTGGATCGCCGCCTATGTCTTGGCCGCAACGGCGGTCTTAATTCTATATTTCAACTACCGGCGGCGAACGAATAGTCTGATCGATCAGGATATTTGGCAGGGGCGAAAGACCATTATCGTCGCCCCTATCCAGAGCAAGAGATCCGAATCGACAGAGATAAAGAGCGGGCGCCGCCGCGGCGAAATGTCGTTAAAATACTTCATGACCGTTAAAGGCGTCGAATACAAGATGAATGAACCCGAGTACCTTGAGATCAGGCAAGGCGAGTTCATTGAGCTGCATATTGCACCGTTGTCAAAGGCTGTCATAAGCCAGAGGTGGCTTCGGGAGGACGGGACCTCGGTGGTGATCAACGCCGGCTGAGATCACGGTAGGAGCTTTACCGATCTGAATCCATGGTGAATGAAAAGGTAATTATCGTCGGGGCCGGGTTGGCCGGCTCGCTTCTCTCGATCTACCTCGTAAAACGCGGGATCGCGGTCGATGTCTACGAGGCTCGGGGCGATATGCGCCTCGAGGAAGTTGCGGCCGGGCGCTCGATCAACCTGGCCTTGTCCGATCGCGGTATCGCGGCGTTGCGCGAGGTCGGCATGGACGAATACATGCTGTCCGAGGCGGTTCCGATGTACGGCCGGATGGTCCACGCCGTCGACGGTACCACCAAATTGCTGCCTTATTCCGGCCGTCAGGGCGAGTACATTAACTCCGTTTCTCGTGCCGGGTTGAATATCGCCCTCATAAACGAGGCCGAGAAATACAAAGAGGTCAAATTCCATTTCAACGAACGGTGCACGGGTTTCGACTGCGAAAGCGGTGAAGCCGAGTTCTCAGGTGCGCGTCGCATTTCCGCCGACACCGTGATCGCGACCGATGGGGCCGGCTCGGCCGTACGGCTGGCGATGGAAAGTCAGATAGACGCATACCAAAGCTCAACAGTGTTTCTTGATCACGGTTATAAGGAATTGCATATTCCGCCAGCAGCCGATGGTGGATTTTTGATCGATAAGAATGCACTGCATATCTGGCCGCGGCATCAGTTCATGATGATCGCCTTGCCCAATTTCGACGGCAGTTTTACGTGTACTTTGTTCCTGGCACATAAGGACGACGCTGCTGCTTTCGACAAGCTGACTAACGAGGCGGAGGTACGATCGTTCTTTGAACGAGAATTTCCTGACGCTGTGCCGCTGATGCCGACGCTTCTCGACGATTTCTTCTCAAACCCGACGGGCAATCTCGGTACGCTAAAATGCTGGCCGTGGAATGTCGAGGGCCGCGGCCTATTGCTCGGCGATGCTGCCCACGCGGTCGTACCATTTTACGGCCAGGGAATGAACTGCTCATTCGAGGACGTACGCGTGCTGGACGGTCTCCTGTCAGCACCGCCTGCGTCAGCGGACGGTAGTATTGACTGGAATGGCGTGTTTGAGCAATACAGCCAGCTCCGTAAGGTGAATACTGACGCGATCGCCGACATGGCCGAGGAGAACTTTTACGAGATGAGAGACGCGGTCGCCGATCCGGTTTTCTGAGAAAGCGCGAACTGGAAACCAAATTGGAACAGGCCTTTCCGGACTATTTCTCGAAATACTCGATGGTCACTTTTCGCGAGGACCTGCCGTATTCGGTCGCCAAGGAAAAGGGCAACGCTCAGGATCGATTGCTTATGGAGATATGCTCACGGGTCGAAAGCGTCGCCGAACTCGACATCGAAGAGGTTAAGACTAGGGTAAGCAACCTATGAACACGTTCGAGATCGTTGCCGATATTTCGATCCCGCTCAGATTTGAGGGGCCGCAGCCCAATGCTTTTGGGGTCGATGGAGCAACCGCGTCAACGCTCGGCGATACACGCCAAGGATCGAGCGTGAATTTTGAGCAATACACTTTTACGCCACACTGTAACGGAACACACACGGAATGCGTCGGCCATATCACCAACGAGAGAATATCGGTTCGGGAATGCCTAACGGACGTGATCGTTTCGGCTGTCCTGGTTTCGGTCGAGCCGGAGATCGAGGTATCTGGTGATCGGTTGATCACTATCGGCGGGCTGAAGACTGCCGGTGTTCAACCACCCGCTGCCTCAGGTGGTTCTGACTCATTGATAGTCCGGACGCTGCCGAATGACACCGAAAAATTGACCCGAGAATACGGTGACAGTTACCTTCCGCCCTATTTCACGACGGATGCGATGTCGTACATTGTCGAATGCGGCTTCAGGCACCTGCTTGTGGATCTGCCGTCGATCGATCGGATGTTCGATGAAGGGAAGCTCCTCAACCATCGTATCTTTTGGAATGTTGAGCCGGGTAGCGTTGAAACAAACCCCGAGACCAGGATTAACAGCACGATCACAGAGCTGATATATGTGCCGATCGAGATTCGAGACGGTAAATACCTTCTAAATCTCCAGATCGCCCCGTTCGAGGCCGACGCGGCACCGAGCCGGCCAATACTCCTCAAATCCGAATAAGGCAGCAGGCCCGACATCACGAGAATTGACTTACGACGTATTTGGCGTAACAATCGGATTTGCTCTTAGGAGCAAGATCTGTTCGAACCGCCGTCTATCGATGGCGTAGACAGGGAAAGCGGGTGAGATTCCCGCACGATCGCGTCACCGTAATTCGAATCTAGTTTTCGATAAGTCGGGCAGCCTGTATCGAACAATTGCCAGGGGAGATGTTTCGCGTAAAAACATCGCAGGCGAACAAGGTATTTTTTCAAAACGCCCTGTTTTTCCGGTGATGCGGAACGACAGGGTGTTTTTGTATGAATCTCATCTACATGAAGAAGTTCGTATTCCTCGCGATGGTCGGTCTTGTGCTCTGTGTGTCGTGCAGCCCGCGGCCGGCGACGGCGGCGAGCACTACCAATGTCTCGAATCAGTCCATCCGTCCGATGAGGCGCATGACTGACGACCTGGGCCGCACAGTTCTTATCCCGACAAAGGTGACCCGCGTTGTCAGTCTCGCTCCTAGTGTGACAGAGATGATATTTGCGGCGGGCGGCGGCGACCGTCTCGTTGGCGTCACAACATTCTGCAATTTCCCTGAAGAAGCCAAGTCGATCCCAAAGATCGGCGACACGATGTCTCCGAACATGGAGTCGATCATCGCTCTCAAGCCGGACGTTGTGTTCGTCTCGACGGCCTCGCAGATCGAGGCGTTTACAAAAACTCTCGAGCAGAACGGTATTGCCGTGTTCGTAACGAATCCGACGACTCTTGAAGGCGTGGTGCAAAACCTTAATCAACTCGCCGACATCCTTGGTACGTCGGACCAGGCCCGGCAGATCGCGGCTGTCTTAAAGAGGCGTAGCGGAGCGGTGTGGGAGAATCTTCAATACGAAGAAAAGGTCCGTGTGTTTATCCAGATCTCCAAGGAACCGCTGTTCACTGTAGGAAAACAGTCGTTCCTAAATGAACCGATCGCCAAGGCAGGGGGAGTATCTGTTACGGCCGATGTCGAGACAGCTTTCCCTAAACTAAGCAAAGAAACAGCTTCGGCGTTAAATCCCGAGGTCATCATTCTCTCCGACAGCGAAGATAACAAAGAGCCGAATGACGCATTTAAGAATTCACCCGCGGTCAAGAACGGGCGGGTTTACAGGATAAACGCGGATATCATCTCGCGTCCCGGCCCGAGGCTGGTGGACGCATTAGAACAGATCGCCCGGGATCTGCACCCGGAGAAGTTCCGGAATAACGAATAACGAATATCGAATAACGAGTAGCGGCTTGCTATCCGTTATCAGCTATTCGTTATACGTTATTTCGAACCAAAGATTTGAACAGGAAGACAATAATTATTGCGGTCTCGCTGCTGGCTGCACTTGCATTGGTGCTGGTGCTTGCCGCGCTTTTGGGTGCTGAGCGGCTGCCGATCTTCGATCTCAACGAACAGCAGCGATCGATATTGTTCGACATTCGATTGCCGAGAATTCTGTTAGGTGCTTGTGTTGGAGCGAGTCTCGCGGTGGCCGGGGCGGGATTGCAATCGCTGCTGAGAAATCCGCTTGCAGAGCCGTATCTGCTTGGTGTCTCGAACGGTGCGGCGTTGGGCACGATGCTGGCGTTTGTTTTCTTTCAGAGCCTCGAGATCACTCGTCCGGTTCTGGCATTTGCGGGAGCGGGCCTGGCAACGATCGCCGTCTACCGGATGGCAAAAAGCCGGGCTGGAATGAACGTCGAGCGTCTGGTGCTCTCCGGTGTGATCGTTACGACTTTCCTGTCGTCGGTTATCGTGATGCTCACGACTCTGCTCGACGCCGCGAAGCTTCGCAGCTTCACGTTCTGGCTGCTCGGCGATCTTTCGCAAGCTACGCTTGGCGGTGTTTATCTCAGTCTTGGGGCCGCCGTGATCGGCACTCTGGTTCTTACGTCGCAGGCCCGGGCGCTGAACCTGATGATGGTGGGCGAGCGTGACGCACTGGATTTCGGAGTTGAGGTCGGCCGGGTGCGGATGTTGGTATTCGGGGCATCGAGCCTCGTCGTCGGTGCGGCCGTCGCGGCGAGCGGCAGCGTTGGGTATGTGGGCCTGATCGTGCCGCATCTTGTGAGACTGACCGTCGGCAGCGACAACCGTCTGGTTGTTCCTTTCTCGGCGGTCGTC
>CAYSMU010000117.1:0-991 GCA_964432145.1 uncultured Chloracidobacterium sp. | reverse complement strand
CATCTTTCGCATCGAGGATGTCAATGTCGGACAGTACTCGCCGACACGGTCGCGAGGACGGCCATCGCACCGCGGGAACTGCCGGTCGGCGCAGTGACTGCGTTGATCGGGGCACCGCTGTTTATCTATTTGCTGAGAAAGAATTAGCCGCGGAGAAGAGATGGAACCACGGATACACGCGGATGAACTCAGATAGATACTGCTTTCCATCCGTGTTTATCGGTGTCCATCTGTGGTTTCAGAAGTCGTAACAATGTTAGAAATACGAGGCATATCGGTGAATTACGGCGAGCGGGTCGTGCTGCGCGATGTTTCGTTTGACCTCGGCGACGGCCGGATCATCGTTCTGCTCGGAGCTAATGGCGCGGGCAAGACGACCCTGATCAAAGCTCTCAACGGCACGATCGCAACAACTGCCGGTGAGATCGTTCTGATGGAAAGACGGCTTGCCGAAATGTCGCGGCGTGAGATCGCCGGGCAAATCGCAGTTGTCGCTCAGGAAAATGAAACGCGGTTTCCGATAACGGTGCTTGAGTTTGTGCTTTCGGGGCGGTTTGTACACGGAGGGGCGTTCGGCTGGGAGAGCGAGGCCGACATCGGGTCTGCCGAGAGGGCATTGGAAGACTGCGACCTCGCCGGATATGCATCGCGGCTGATGAATGAGCTTTCGGGCGGCGAGAGACAGCGTGTCGTGCTCGCCCGGGCTCTCGCCACCGGAGCCGGGATATTGCTCCTTGACGAGCCGACGGCGAATCTCGACCTGGCTCACCAGGCGATGATGTTCCGACTTGTACGGGAACGCTCGCGTTCATGCGGAGCTTCGGCGGTCATAATAACGCACGATCTCAATCTCGCCGCTGAATTCGCCGACGAGATATTGATGCTGAAAGACGGATTCATTGCGGCAAGAGGTTCGCCCGCCGATGTTCTGACGGCTGAGAATATCCACGACGTCTTTGGCGTGAATGTGCTGCTCGATCAAAATCCGGCC
>CAYSMU010000116.1:0-8271 GCA_964432145.1 uncultured Chloracidobacterium sp. | reverse complement strand
TCCGGACACCGAACACACATTTGGCGTCGATTCCGAGCATATGAATGTCGATTATTCTTCTTATGAAGGCTGGAAGGTGAAGGGCAAAGTTGAGACGGTCCTTTCACGCGGCCGCGTCATTATTCAGAACGGCGAGCACACCGGAAAACAAGGCGATGGACGGTTCCTCAAACGCGGCGAGTGCGTTAAGGCCTAGGCTTCACGTCTCCGCTATAACGGTGAAAGAGCACAGTTTTTGATTTGCGGCAACGGCTATAGTCCGAACATAATACCCGAATGAAGGGAAAGGATCCCGATCCGACAGTCTGGCTGTCTCCGCTCGTTCTCGACCGGGGATTTGCAGTTCAGTTTCGCGACGATCATGTTCACGTTGAGCTTGGTAAGAATTTCACCGTAGATTCCGCGAATCGGCAAGAACTGTGGAATGTGATCGGCGACGCGTGCGCGAGACACGGTACGCGGAGGGTTTTGGTCGAGGGCTTACTGCCCGACGGACCGCGTGAAACGGCAGACGTCATCGATGCGGGACAAAAGACCGCGACCGTTCCGCATCTTTGGCTCGCGTTCGCTATTCCCGATTTTCAGCCGACTGCTCAGACGGAACTTTACGAAACGATCGCAGCATCAAGAGGAGTACGCGTCAAATTTTTCACCAACAGGGAACGCGCTTTGAAATGGCTGCGACAAAATACGCCCGCATAGACACAATGATAAGCCGGCTTGCGGAAAGGGAAATCGCGACGAAATTCGGAACCTTTACGGAGGTTCTCTACTACGACGGCCAGGCCGAGTCGATCGCTCTAGTTATGGGCGATGTGGCGGGGCAGGAAAATGTCCTATGCAGAATTCACTCGGCGTGCATCGGCGGGCACGTCTTTAATAGTATCGAATGTGAATGTGCCGACGAGATGGCCGCCGCCCAGGCCGCCATCCAGGCTGAGGGAAAGGGCGTCATTATATACCTCGACCAAGAGGGTAAGGGCAATGGACATCTCGCACTCATGAGGAGTATTCCGTTCAAGAAGGCCGGTCATAGCCAGAGCGCGGCTTACGAACTGGCAGGCTTTGCGGCGGACGCACGGAGCTTTCGGCCAGCGGCCAGAATACTCGCGGAGCTCGGCGTTCGTTCCGTTTGCCTGATGACGAGCAACTCAGATAAGGCCAGCGAGCTCGAGCGATCTGGAATTAGTGTTTCAAACACCAAGGAGATACGAGTTTGATCTATTCCGACCTTCATCTTTCACAGAAGCTCGAGCGCGCCGAGGGGCGCGCCAATGTAGATTTCGTCGACACGCGTGCCCGGCTCGATCCCACGAGCGGCGCGACCTGGATCGAGGTCGGCGGTGCGTTCGCGGTGTTCGACGGCCCGGAATCGCCGCTTACGCAGACATTCGGCCTTGGCGTCTTTGAAGAAACTACGCCCGAACACCTCGACCGGATCGAGGCGTTCTTCCAGGAACGCGGGGCGCCTGTTTTTCATGAGGTCAGCCCGGTGGCAGATCCTTCACTGATGGCATTGCTGGGTGAACGCGGATATCGGCCGATCGAATTGACAAGCGTGATGTACCGCGAGCTTTCTCCAAATTCGGTGGATCTTAAGCCACGGGATTCGCAGTTGACCACGCGGGTTATCACGATGGACGAGGTCGACCTGTGGGCAAAGACTTCGGCTGACGCGTGGGCAACCGTTGATGAGAGCCTGGCGGATTTTATGCTCAAATTTGGCCGGATCAGCGCTCAGTGTCCCGGCGGATATCCATATCTCGCCGAGCTTGACGGGATTGCCATCGCTACGGGAATGCTTTTCATTTACGATGACGTTTGTATTCTGGCCGGAGCGAGCACAGTGCTCAACGGCAGAAACAAAGGTGCTCAAAACGCCTTGCTCGAAGACCGCCTGACTTTTGCCGCAGGGCAAGGCTGTACGCTCGCGATCATGTGCGCCGCTCCCGGTAGCCAGTCGCAGCGAAACGCCCAGAAGAACGGCTTTAATATCGCCTACACGCGAACGAAATGGCAGCTGATAAGTTAGAATAGGGAGCGAAATTCCGCACTTACAACCTATGAAACGATGCCCTGAATGCAGGCGTGATTATTACGACGACTCGCTGTTGTATTGTCTTGACGACGGCAATGCGCTGCTCGAAGGGCCGGCGAGCGGCAAGTCTGAACCTCCTGCGTCAGCGGGCGGCCAATTCGACGAGCCTCAGACCGCTATCCTTCACTCGACCGCCGCCCCAGGCGAGGCACAAACTCGCGCGCAGATACATACGACAGAACAGACTGGCGTCCTCCGCACCGGAGCGGAGGTGGAGTCTGAAGAGAGTCTAGGTGGCCATGCGGAAAAACGTAGCTTTTCGCCTCGGCGAGCAAAACCACTGGCGGCCTTGATCGCGGCAATCTTGATCCTTGTCGGCGGCTTCTTTGGCTATCGATATTTCAGTTCTTCGGGCGGACAGATCAATTCCATAGCGGTACTTCCTTTCGAGAATCGCAGCGCAAATGCGGATACAGATTATCTTTCGGATGGGCTGGCGGAATCACTGATTTTTCGCCTTTCTCAGCTTCCGGGCCTGAAGGTTAGTCCGACAAGCACTGTACTTAGATTTAAAGGCTCTCAATCAGATGTTGCCGCGATCGCCAAAGAACTCGAGGTCGATGCGATCATGTCAGGCCGGCTTGCTCAGCGTGGCGACGATTTGACGATCAGCGTCGAACTGATCGACGTAAGGACAAAAAAATTGATCTGGGCCGAACAGTACGACCGCAAGATGGCCGATCTGCTCGCCACTCAGCGCGAGATCGCCACCGCCATTACACAGAAGCTTGAACTAAAGCTGTCAGGCAACGAAAAGGGCATTACCAAAAAGTACACCGACAGCAACGAGGCGTATCAGTTATACATGCGCGGCCGCTACAGCTTTGCGAAGCGGACAAAGGAGGAGATGCTCCGATCGATCGAATATTTTCGCCTAGAGGTAAGGCTAGATCCAAAATTTGCCTTGGCTTACGCTCGAATGTCCGAGGTGTACGGCAGCATGCCGGCGTATCCCTATATGTCGCCAAAGGAGGCATTTCCCGAGGCAAAGGCGGCGGCCGAAAAAGCCCTGGAGATCGATCCGACACTGTCCGAAGCCCACACGTTTCTCGCCTACGCGCAGGTGATCTTCGACTGGGATTGGGCCGGCGGAGAACGCTCGTTCAAACGCGCACTCGAACTTGATCCCAATAATTTTTCTGCCCATTTCCGTTATGGACAGATCTACCTACTGCCGGTCGGGCGATTTGACGAAGCGCTCAGCGAAATGGATCAAGGTCTCAAGGCGGAACCGCTGGATGTGAATATGGGGATCAGTCTGGCCTGGGCGGAACTCATACGGGGGCAAAATGATAGAGCGCTTGCGCAGGTCCGCAGATTTCACGATCTCGAACCGAACCATCCTCTCACGCAATGGGTACTCGCTCAGGTCCTCATCGAGATGGGCAGGTATGACGAGGCAATTTCCATATGTGAAAAATGGCTCCAACAAGACCCGAATAGTCAGCTTGCTATACGTGACGCCGGATTTGCGTATGCCAAAGTCGGCCGCCGCGACAAAGCGGAAGAAATGATCGCCAAATATCGAGAGATCGGAAAAACACAATGGGTCCCAACTGGTCGCATCGCCGCGATCTATGGAGCCCTCGGTGAAAAGGACAAGGCATTCGCTGAGTTGGAAAAAGCATTAGAAGCTCGCGACTGGGACATGCACCGGCTCAACATTGAGGTCTACATGCGACCTCTGCGCGACGATCCACGATTTGAACCATTAGTGAAACGCCTCAATTTGCCGAAATAGAAGTTTATGAAACGATGCCCTGGATGCAGGCGGGATCATTACGATGATATGCGGATACGCTCGTTGAAAACTATGAAAAAACGCGTCTTTCTGGTGGTAGCAGCGGCCTGTTTCCAATTGAGTTTTATCAGTTCCGGCATCGCCCAGCAGAGCGTTCCGATAGAAAAGGAACCGATGCACCGGCTCAAATTCGAGAATGAGTTTGTTCGCCTGTTTGATGTTCTGGTTCCCGCCGGCGAGTCAACGAAGTATCACGTACATCTCTACGATGGGGTAAGCGTGCGAGTGAGCAATGCGCAGATAATCGATGAGGCAATTAGCGGAGAGAAGAAACCGTTTGATATCAAGTATGGGGCAGCCACCTTCGGAACTCGATCTTCGCCGGAAACACATAGGGTCGTCAACGGCGGCAAAAGCGACTTTCGAAATATATTTATCGAGATACTTGCGGGCAAAAATGCGATGACCGCCAGACCGTATCCGGTCCTTTCAGATGGCCACGTGATCCTTATCGACAATGACCGAGTGCGGGTGAATCGCCTTGTCCTAAAACCGGGAGAATCGTCAAAGCTGCACACACATCAGTTGCATGGCCTCGGTATCATTCTGTATGACTCTAAGGTCGAACTTACCACACCCGACGGGACCAAACGTAGACTTGAGGCAAAGGCCGGCGATCATGTCTGGCAGAATGCAGGAACGACGCACATTATCAAGAACATCGGCTCGACCGTCTTTGAAGCGATCGATATCGAATTGAAGCAATAAGGCAGCTAAAACAATAACGGGAATGTTTCGGCCTTCTCGGCAGCTCAGGCTTCTGCTGCACTCGGCGACAAGGAAGATGCTTTGACCTGGATGGAAAGAACTATTGCCGATCGTTGGTATCAGTCCTACATGTTTGCGATCAACCCCGAGTTTGACGAACTCCGCATCGACCCGCGATTCAAGGCGATCCTGAAACGAGCGAATCTGCCGGAATAGAATTTTATAAAACGATGCACTGAATGCAGCCGGGATCATACGTCGACACGCTGCTGTATTGTCTCGATGGCGGAAATAAGCCTCTCGATGGTCTGGTAATGCCTCATTCGAAAGCATCCTACGACGAGAGAACTCCGCGATCTAAGGAATTGGCAAAGCGGGCTCTTGGAATAGACGTATGAAAATAAGTCTATTTCTACTTATTTGCTGGTCCAAATATTGTCTTTGGTTTCCGAATCGGGGAACCTTCCAAATGGATCCAGAGTAATTTTGCTGATCTTGCGCTTTCCAAGATCGAGCACAGCTTGAAAATCGCGGTCGCCGTTGAACCAGACATCTTCATCCCATTTCACGATCGCCGTCTTATCGTCGATCATTTTTGCGTTCGGCATTGTCATGATCTTCTCGCTGCCGTCAGCAAATTCGACCTTGAGAACGACGGGCGATGGCATTTCGCCTGCTTGATGGACAGTAACCGTTGTCTTGTCTCCCTGCGAAACTACCTCTTTAATTGAGCCGTCAACTCTCTCGGTCGTGAAGAGCCAGTAATACCAGAACCAATTCAGGTCCCGGCCAAGCTCTTTGTTCATAAAAAAGGTGAAATCCCAGGGCGACGGATGTTTGAACTTCCACGTTTCCACGTATTTCCTGAGGGCCGCATTCATCGCTTCGTCACCGACGACGCCGCCCAGCATCGAAAACATCAACGGCACTTTGTTGTAAGTTTGAAAACCATAGAAAGTGCCGCCATAGTTGGCGTTCCACATCATCATCGGTTCGTCTTCGTTGCCGCTGATCCTGCCGTAGTTCTGCCCCATTCGATCAAGATCGAAGGGTTTCCCGCGGGCATCCGCATTCGAGAGGATATTTGAATATTGATTAAACCCTTCGTCCATCCAGCCGTAACGTGTTTCGTTGGTTCCCACCATCATCGGTATCCATTGATGAAAAGTCTCGTGATCGGCGGCTCCTTGATTTGAGTTGATGACCATCGGATATTCCATTCCGGCACTTGGGCCATCCTGAAGGGTCAATTGCGGAAAGGCGTACGGGATCAAGAGCTTAGAATAAAACTCCAGAGCATGGCGGGAATTTTTTCCGGCGTTTGCAAAGAAACGTGCCCTTTCGGGGAGGTAGAACATATGAACCGGAATAAACCCTTTTGTCGGAATGTTTGCCCGTGTGCTGCGCCAGACAAATTCATTCGACGTCGCCCAGGCAAAATCGTTGACTTTCTCCGCCATGAAATGCCAAACATTCTTTTCCCGTGGCAATAGTGCTTTGCCGACTCCGCGTTCGTCCTCTTTGACGATCATTACTTCTTCGTCGGTCTTTAAGGCGGAAGCAAGGCGTTCACGTACAAAGGGAGCGACTGCCTGATTGGCATTTTGCAGCACACCCGTTCCGCTGACGATCCATCCGGCGGGAACTTCGATCTTGACATCAAACTTTCCGTAATTGTTGTAAAATTCCGAAGGTCCGAGATAGAGATTTGTATCCCATCCACGCAGATCATCGTATTTCGCCAGCCGCGGATACCATTGCGTCGGTTGGAAAAGCTTGCTCTCCCAACGCTGGGTCATCCGATGCCCCTGACCACCGTCGCCACCGGGTAGTTTCGTCCGCCAATCAACTTCAATGGTTGCTAAACCACGAGGCTCGATCGGCGTTGCGAGATTTACAGTAGCGACCGTTTGATCTAACCCAACGACAAATGTTCTTTCGATCTTCTGCGGTGTCTGCTGGCCACGCTGCGCTGGCGGGCCTGATCTCAGATCAAGTTCAACGCCATTGATCTTAATTCGGGTAACAACCATTCCATCCGTCGTTTCCGCCGGAACGGAAAAACCGCGCGGCACGCGGGGCCGATAGATATTGTGGTCGAGCCGCAAGACGATCTGGTTAAGACTGTCCGGGCTATTGTTGTGAAGTGAGATCGTCTCGCTGCCGGTGATAGTTTGGGTTCCGGGATCGAGACTTGCATTTATCGCGTAATCGGCTTCGAGCTGCCAGTATTTCGCCCCGGGACGGCCTGAAGTATCTCTTGTACCGGCCCTATAAGCCTTTTCAATTGAATTCGTTAGCGGAATATTCCGGCGTATCGCTCGCTTTGCCAATGCTCCCGAATCCCTAAGGATCGCAGGATCCAAAGCTTTTTCAGTCGTCTGCACCTGCCCGAAAATAGCATAGTGGCTTAACAACAAGAGCCCTATAAAGATCTTTGATTTCATAAGATGCCTTCGAAAATCTATTTCAGAATTGTCGGGTTCTCGGCAATTGTAAATCTTTAAGCGTTAAGATGCGAACTTTTGTTTCTGTAAGAAATGAACATAGGTGCGCAAGATCGCTGAGGAAGATATAGGTTTCGGACTAACTTCGGTTTGGCAAAATAATGTTATCTTGGTCGTGATATCCTGCACCGCAGAAGCTATGAAGAGATGCCCTGAATGTAGGCGAGATTATTACGACGATACGCTGCTGTATTGTTTGGAGGATGGAAATGCGCTTGTGCAAGGCTCGGTTCCATCGCCCGATGAGCCGGCGACCGCCATCCTGTCTGTACCGGAAGCGGTAGGAGGCGGGGATTCGGCTGGCGAAGCGGCGACTCGCGCTCAAATAAATACAACGGATCAGACCGCCATCTTTCCGCGTGGAGCGGAGGCGGAGCCTCGGGAATCTTTGGGGGGACTGTCGGAGAAGCAGAGCGTCTCCACAAATAGGGCGGCAAAGCCGCTGATTGTGGCGGCGGTTGCAGTTGCTGTATTGGTCGGCGGGTTCTTCGGTTACAAATATCTTTCGCCAACCAAACAGATCGAATCGATCGCCGTGATGCCGTTTGTTAATGAGAGCGGGAATGCCGAGATTGAATATTTGTCAGACGGAATGACCGAAACGCTGATCAGCAGTTTGTCGCAAGTCGCTAATTTGAATGTGAAGGGCCGTTCGTCGGTGTTTCGGTATAAGGGTAAGGATGTTGATACCAAAACGCTCGGCAAGGAGTTGGGCGTAGAGGCTGTTTTGTATGGGCGCGTGATCCAACGTGGCGATCAGCTAACCTTGAGTCTTGAGCTGCTCGATGGCTTGACGGAAAACGTTATCTGGAGCGGTAAATACGACCGCAAACAAGCGGATGTAGTAACGCTGCAAAGTGAGATCGCCCGTGATGTCTCAAATAAGCTAAAGTCCAGACTTTCAGGAACCGACGTAGCGAAGGTCGAAAAGGGTTACACTGCCAACCCTGAAGCATACAAGTTGTACTTGCAGGGCCGGTTCTATTGGAACAAACGTACCGCGGCGGACATCAAGCAAAGCATGAAACACTTCGAGCAGGCAATCGCCTTAGATCCGTCATATGCGCTCGCCTATGCGGGGCTCGCGGATGCATGGCAGGTGCTGCCGAGTTACACGGACGATCCGCCTTCGGAAGTGGCTTATCCGAACGCCAGGA
>CAYSMU010000115.1:6542-8277 GCA_964432145.1 uncultured Chloracidobacterium sp. | reverse complement strand
AACCTTGTCGGTGCCATCAATCGCGAGTTGGGCCTCGGCAAAGCCTTCCTTTAGCCACAGGTCGTCGAACCATTTCATCGTGACCGTGTCGCCAAACCATTGATGAGCCGCTTCGTGAAATATCAGGTTGGCACGCGAGATGTAGTCGCTCTTAGTCGGCTCCTGAGGAAAGATGATGCTCGATTCTCTCAGGAAGGTCGCCCCCGCATGCTCCATCCCGCCGAACGGGAATTCCGGGATCAGCACAACGTCGTACTTCGGGAACGGGAATTTGTAGTCGAAATATTGTTCAAGATACTTGATGCCCTCGCGATTAAGACGAAAGACCTCGGCTGCGTGGGGTTTGAACTTGGCGGCCTGGGATTTGCGGACGTAAATACTCGACAGCGGATCGGGACGGGTGTCAGAACGGGAAGCGGTAGCGACCCGGTTCTTCGTATCACTGGCATTCGAGGGTGCTGCGGACCCAGGCGCTACCGCTCCCGGTTCTGACACTTGTGCCCACGGCCCGGCCGCGAATGCGAAGACGTAGGTGCTGATGGGTTTGGTTTCGTCAAAGAATCCGACGTTGTACTTGCTCGTATCTACATACTTCCCGTCAAGAAGATTATCGCTCGTCCAGGACTGGAATTTTCCAACAGAATTGGCAACTATTTCCCATCCCGCCGGTGCCGTGACAAGCAACTGAAACCTCGCCTTCAGATCCGGCTGGTCAAACACCGGGAACGCCGTGCTGGCGTCGGACGGGACGAAGAGCGAATAGATATATTCCGCTCCGTCCTCTTTATCCACATACCGCGTGATCGCCGACCCGCTGGTCAGTATCGGCGAAGTGAAATCTAGCTTGATGACGTTCTTGCCCGCCTTTACCCCGTCGCGGAAGATGAGGTGTTCGTTGGATTCTTCGTAGGTGAGTGCGGTGTTCTTGTCAGAACCGCCTGCGTTAGCGGGCGGCATGGACGCTGATGCCGATGCCCCGTTGATGAAAACATTCGACACGGCCGACAGGCTTTCGCTGCCGCGTATTCGACGCCAGTCCAGAATAATGGGCGTTGAATTGCTTCCTGCCGTCGTGCCGCCCGCTGACGCAGGCGGTTCTGACAGGATTACCCGTATCTCCATCGTGCCCTTCAGTACGGGCGACATTTTTTCTAGCGTGATATTGAGCTTATAGGACACGTCCGAGTAGCGAGCGGCGCGCCATTTGGCGAGTTCGTGCGAGACGCCGGGCCCAACAATGTAAGGCGTCGGCATCTGAGCCGAAATGCCGATGACGGATAATAGAAGGAGAAATATTAAACGCATAAGAGGATTTAACCACAGGTGAACACAGATACTATATAGATAGGGCCGCTCAGATCATCGTTCTTATCAGTGTTCATCCGTTTTCATCTGTGGTTTAAAAGACATAGGCGGCTAACCTCACCAAAAGGTTGCCGCCAACGGGGACTAAAGATCTGCCGCGAGTCAGAGCGAAAAGTTAAAATTCACAAATCCCGACGCCTTTACCGGTTGGCCGTCTTTGACAAAGGGTTTGAACTTCCATTTCAGGATCGCGTCCTTTGCCGCGTTTTGCAGCATCATCGGGCCGGTTGTCTTTTCGACCCTGGCGACCTCGCCGTTTTCGTCAACGGTAAACTCGACCTTGACCATTCCGGTCTGACGGGCCGACCGGGCCGCGTTCGGATAGATCGGCGGTGCCTGTTTGGTCGCGTACGCGAGAAGCGAGCCGACG
>CAYSMU010000115.1:0-6532 GCA_964432145.1 uncultured Chloracidobacterium sp. | reverse complement strand
GTCGATCGCACCCGCTGCCGTGGTCTTAGTCCCGGCGTCGGTCGGCGGCGGTGCCGATTGTACAACGATCTCTTTACGCGCCTCTTCTTTTTTGGGTTCCTGCTTTGGCGCGGCGGTCACCGGCATCGGGACGTAGACGGGGCGTTCGGTGCTCGCCGTCGAGGTTTCCGACGGCTTTGCTTCGCGTTCCCGGACCGAGTTCGAGGCCTCGATGACCGGCGGCTGCGACGTGTTAGCGGGCGAGTTGTTCGCCGGCGTCGAGGCGTTGGGGTTTGCCGCGATGAGGTCGCCCTTTGGCACCTCGGCCGGCTCGCCGCTGACAGCGCTCAGGACGACGCTGCGGGATTTTGCCATCTCCTCGCGCGTGTCAGCCACCTCATCCTTCCAGCGACGCGAGTCGTAATCGTCACGTGCCAACATTCCGCGGGAATTGCTTGCTTCTTCGAGCAGGGCCATTCCATCGGCGGCTTTTACCTTGTCACTGCCGATCTCTTTCGACTGGGTGATGACGAGTTCGACCGTCTCGCGCATTTTCTCGAGGTCGTTGACCGCCTCGACCGGTAGAGAGCGGTCGGTGACGCTCAGGCCCAGGGCACGATAGCGTTCGGCACGGCTGCGGGCTCCTTTGACGACCTGTCCGGCGACGGCGAGATAATTTGCCGAGGCGTTGGGTTTCGTCGTCTTTTGTGCGGCGTAGAGTTCGTTGAGCAGCTTTTGGGCCCTCGAATAATCGCCCTGTTCGAGATAGCTGTTCATCAGGAGCACGCTCACGACCGACTGGACCGCCGCGTCGGCCGTCTCTTTGCGAATATTCTCCAGCTCGTAAATTGCGGCGTTGTAATTGCGTACCGCGATGAAGGCCTTAGCTTTGGAAATGCGCTCGCGCATTATGTCGCCGGAGGTCGGCGCGGATGGAGCGGGACTGGACGAAGGCGCGATCGTCTGAGCGTGGGAAACAGCGACTAAGCTAATTAGAACCAGTAAAACCGAAGTGTAAAACCTTCTGACATTTAACGGCATTTCAGTCCTCCTACGACTTAAATTTTCCGTAAAGGTCAAGCGAATTGCCCCGAGAAGGCTCACTTGTAACGACCCATGGTGTTTCAACCCGCGTTCAGTAAATCAACATCTAGAGCCTGTTTAGAAGCCCGCCAGATCATTTTTCTAAGCTCTTGGTTATCTTGTCGCGGTAGCGGCGTGCATCTATTTTTATAGCATTTTCGTTGAGCGTGAGCAAACGCCGGTCGAGCATGACGATGCGCCCGTTGATGATCACGGTGCGCACGTCGGCCGCCTTGGTCGCATATACGAGGTGCGAATAGTAGTTGTATGCAGGTGTCTGATTGAGGCTGTCAAAATCGACAATGACCAGGTCGGCACGCTTACCGGCCTCGATCGAGCCGATGAGATTTTCTAGGTGCAGTGCACGCGCCCCCCGGATCGTCGCCATCTCGAACGCCTGTTCGGCAGAGAGTGTTTTCGGGTCGCCCGAGACGAGCTTGTGGAGCTTTGCGGCCGTGTCCATTTCCTCCCACATGCTGAGATCGTTATTTGACGCAGCCCCATCCGTGCCCAAGCCGACCGGAATATCGCGTCTCAACATTGAAGGCACAGGTGCCGTGCCGGCAGCAAGCTTCATATTCGATTGGGGATTGTGGGCAATGCCGATCCCTCGTGCCTTGAGGATGTCCAGCTCTTTTTCATTGGCCTGGATGACGTGGGCCGCGATCGTCTTGTCGGTCAGGAAACCAATGCTGTCGACAAACTCGATCGGCCGCATGCCTTTGTGTTTTTGTTGGATGAATTCGGTCTCGGTGTTTGCCTCGGCCAGATGAATGACGAGCGGAGCATTGAGCCGGTTCGACAGGTCGCGTGCGGCAAGCAGATGCTCCTGAGACACGGTGTAGGGTGCGTGCGGTGCGACGGCCGGCACGATCAGCGGGTCTTTTTGCCAGCGTTTGATGAATTTCTCGGTGTAGGCGAGCCCGGCTTCATACGTTTTATTGTCAGGTGCGGGGAAATCAAGGACCGTCTCGCCCAGCACCGCACGCATCCCCGCCTTTTTTGTTTCTTCCGCGATCGCATCCTCGAAATAATACATATCGCAGTACGTCGTCGTACCGCCGCGTATCATCTCAGCGAGCCCGAGCCGCGTGCCCGCACGGACGAACGCTTCATCGACATTTTTCGCCTCGGCGGGAAAGATGAACTTCGTCAGCCACTCCTGCAGGTCCATGTCGTCCGCAATGCCGCGAAACAGCGCCATCGGGACGTGCGTGTGCGTATTGATCAGGCCCGGAATGATCAACTTGCCGGTGGCATTGATCGTCCGTTTGGGGCGGACGTTACGGGTGACGACGCCTCGCGTGCCCATGATGTCTATCTTGCCGTCGGTGATGCCGATCGCGCCATTCTCGATGATCTGGCGTTCGCCATTCATCGTAATGATCGTACCGCCGACGATCAGCAGATCTACATCGATCGCGAAACTGCGCTCACGAGTGCTGCCCAGGGCCGAAAATGTAAGTGAAAAAAGAAGGACAAATGCGAGGAATAATTTCAGCGTATCCATAGCTGAAGTTACTACATCGGCGATGACAAACGCAAACAAGAACTTTGCTACAAAAAGCACGACGCCCCTGTTGTCACCTTATTTGTTTTTTGTGTTTTGGATTACTTGAAGTACTTCGCCGGTTGCCATATCAACAACCTCAATCTTAGACTTGTCCATACCATTTTCGAACACTTCGTCACCCCATTTTATAAGATTCAAGCGATAGATTTCGGACAATCGCTCACTCGGAGTACGCCTGGCCCAGTAATCTAGATATCTTTCCCTTTCTTCCTGAGGGAGAGCGTCCGGGTCAGATACGTGCATGAATGGGTTCTCTTCTGCCGTCACACTATTCCTCAACAAAATAATCAGAATCGATTTTCTTTATCTCATATCTAACTGAAACTGAAACGCCAACATTGTAGTCAATCATCAAATCAGCGAGTTTGGAAGTCGGGAACGGCCATGAACTTACTTTAAAAACTTCGAATCAAACGCTCTCGGCAACAATTCGCCCATCATTATTATCTCACTTTTCCCTTCCAGATTGGAGAGAATTACCGGCACGTCGCCGCAGAATTCCCAGATGATCTGGCGGCAGACACCGCATGGCGGGGTCAGCTCTTCGGTGTCGACGACGACGGCTATTTGTTTAAAACGTGTCTCGCCGCACGAAATGCCTTTCCAGATGGCGACGCGTTCGGCGCAGACGGTGAGGCCGTAGCTGGCGCTCTCGACGTTGCAGCCGATGTAGATGTCGCCGCTCTCGCCCTCGACGGCGGCGCCGACCTGAAAATTAGAGTACGGTGCGTAAGCTCGCTCACGAGCCTTTCCCGCCTCCGCGATTAGTTTTTGTATAGATTCTTCCATTAAGTATGTTGTTGCCGATGCCGTTACTTCGTGCGGGCTTCTGCAACGATCTCTTCGGCGAGCTTTTCCCGGACCATGCTGCAGAGAAATTCGATGCCGATCTCCTGCTGGCCGCCCTCGGGAATGATTATGTCCGCATGGCGTTTCGACGGCTCGACGAACTCCATGTGCATGGGGCGAACCGAGCGGTAATATTGGGCGATCACGGATTCCGTTGTGCGGCCGCGTTCGGCGATGTCACGCTGCAGCCGGCGGATGAACCGAATGTCGTCGGGCGTATCCACAAAGACCCGTACGTCGAGCAGATCGAGCACCCGCGGCTCAGCAAAGATCAGAATGCCCTCGACGATAACGACCGGTTTTGGCTCGATGATCTCAATACGATTGCTCCGCGTGTGCGTCTTAAAATCGTACAGCGGCATTTCAACGGTGAGATTTTGCTTGAGCCGCAAAAGGTGATTGACCAGCATGTCGCTGTCGATCGAGTCGGGATGGTCGAAATTTGCCTGATGACGCTCGTCGAGCGGCATGTCAGCAAGGTTTCGGTAATATGAGTCCTGCTCGATGAGAACGACCTTCTCGGCGCCGACAGCCTCGACTATCGCACGAGCGATAGTCGTCTTTCCCGAACCGGTTCCGCCACAAATTCCAATAAACATCAATTAGTCCTTCGTCATTTGTCCTTCGTCATTCGGGTCCCGTTTCGCGGTCCCGATAGAGCGCAGATAGGCATTTAGAGTTGGTGACAGCCTGGGGTTGAATGCCCGCCGCAACCAATGCTGTGTTTCCTGCAGCGATCCGCGAGCGATCTTTATGAACCGACGATTGTCCTGATAACTCCCTCGACCCTCACCTTCTGCGATATTTGCCCCGATAGAATCCGCAGAGCGAACGATCTGTTTGCCAGCGGTGTCCCTAGCGAAATTATCCCATCCCACCACGATATCCCAAATCTTATCTGCTAACTCTTCCGATAGCTGATAAACGCGCAAGTTCTCAAAATTAGTTCTCGGCATAGGGCTCTACCTCAAAAAATGGTTTCGAAAACAAACAAATGACCAAGGACAAATGACTAATGACTAATCCTCAAAACGACACGCCGCAGCAGTTCTCCAAAAATTTCGGCGACGCGGACACCCGTGTCCATTACCTCCGAATGATCGATCTCGGCGTCGGTCATGCCCGCGGCGAGGTTTGTGATGCACGAGATGCCGAGCGTGCGAATGCCCATATGACGTGCGGCGATAGCCTCGGGAACAGTGGACATTCCGACCGCGTCGGCACCTAACTGGCGGTACATACGAACCTCGGCGGGAGTCTCGTACGTCGGGCCTGAGAGGGCGCAGTATATACCGCGATTGACAAAATCCGTTAGTTCGGCGTCCCGACCGTCCGCAAACCTCTCCTGGGCGATCGCGTGTGCCTCGGCAAGAGCGATCTCCTGAAATTCCCGGTCGTAAACCTCGGTCATATCCGGAAATCGCGGTCCAAACCTCGTTTCATTCGGCCCGCGAAGTGGATTTACGCCGAGACAGTTGAGGTGGTCCGTGATGAGCATCAAGCTGCCGGGCGGCATATCGGAATTTGTGCTCCCGGCGGCGTTGGTGAGGACGAGATTTTTCACGCCCATCACACCGAACGTACGAACAGGCAGTATAACTTGCTGCATATCGTAGCCCTCGTAATAATGAAAGCGGCCCTGTTGTACGGCAACGGGAACCCCATTTATCGTGCCGAGCACGAGCTGTCCCGCGTGCCCCTCGACAGTTGACCGCGCAAAGCCGGGGATCTCGTCGTACGGTATCCGGACCGCGTCCTCGACCGAATCCGCAAACGCGCCGAGCCCGCTGCCGAGAACGATCGCCGTGCGAACGTCGCCGGGATATTTGCTTTTGATATGATCTGCCGCTCGCAAGGCGTTTTCGTATGACATAATCTCAATCTGACCGCAAACAAAGATTTAGCCACGAATAACACGAATTACACAAATATCAGGATCCCGATTCGTGCGATTCGTGTAATTCGTGGCAAAGATATGCTCAATTCTCTTTTCTGTAAGGAATTCCCAAGGCCTTCGGTGCACGTGACAGGCCGATAAAGCCTGCGAGTACGATGATCGTCAGCACGTAGGGGATCATTTGGATGAACTGGACGGGCACGTCTTCGCCCGACGGCATTTTGATGACGCCCTGCATCTGGATCGCGAGGGCCTCGGTAAAGCCGAAGAAGAGACACGCAAAGAGGACCGGTATCGGTTTCCACTTGGCGAGGATCAGTGCGGCGAGAGCGATGTAGCCGCGTCCCGCGGTCATTCCGCGAGTGAACAGCGATGATTGTCCGATCGAGAGATAAGCACCGCCTGCTGCGGCGAGAACGCCTGATAAGACAACGGCAATATACCGCAGGCGAATTACATTTACGCCCGCCGCATCAGCCGCCGCCGGATTTTCACCTGCGGCACGGATGCGAAGCCCGAACGGCGTCTTGTAAAGCACGTACCAGCAGACGGGCACGAGCGCGAAGGCGAGTATCGAAGCTAACGACACTCTGTTGTAGTAATCCGGAAGCAGGAATTCCTTTGCGATCTGCTGCGTCGAGCCGGCGGAGTCATAGAGGCGGCTGCTGATGACAGCCGGCAGCCCGAGCATCAGGAGACTCACCGCAAATCCGGTGACTACCTGATCTGCCTCAAATTTGATAACAGCGATCGCGAAAACCAGGGCGACGACGGCACCAACGGCCATTCCGCAAACAAATCCGAGATACGGATCATTAAGTTCATAGGTCGCGACAGCAGCCGTAAACGCTCCGGCGAGCATAAGTCCCTCAAGAGCGATATTGATCACGCCGGCTCGCTCCGAGAACATTCCTCCGAGAGCCGCAAAGATCAAGGGCGTCGCCAGACGGATCGACGAAAAAAGAAGGATCAGCAGAAATGTCGGTGTAAGAACGTCTCCCATCTTATTTCCTCGTAAACCGCTGCAGCGACGCGACAAAGATAATTATGATCGCCTGCAGGACCTCGACCAGGTCTTTCGAGACGTATTTTGTCTCGATATCGACAAAGATCTCGCCGCGTTTTAGCACGGCAAAAAATATTGCGGCGAT
>CAYSMU010000114.1:0-8279 GCA_964432145.1 uncultured Chloracidobacterium sp. | reverse complement strand
GACCGATGGTTATGACGACCTCATCGCTTCGATCGACGCAACATCGTGGGACGACATTGTCGACGCCAGCGGTCTTTCGCGTGAGCAGATCGAAGCTGCGGCGGAAATGATCATTGCGTCGCAGACTTTCATCACTTGCTGGGCGATGGGCGTCACGCAGCATGAGGAGGCGGTCGCGACAATACAGGACATTGTCAATCTCCATCTCCTTCGAGGTGCGATCGGCCGCCCCGGTGCGGGACTTTGTCCGGTTCGCGGCCACTCCAACGTGCAGGGCGACCGCACAATGGGTATATGGGAACAGATGAACCCGACATTTCGCGAGAATCTCGAACGCGAATTTGGTTTCAGAACGCCGGAACGTGACGGGTTTAACACGGTCGAATCGATCGCGGCGATGGCCGATGGGCGAGCAAAGCTCTTTTTCGCAATGGGCGGTAATTTTGCCGCGGCGTCGCCTGATACCGAAAGCGTGTCTGCCGCACTACGTAACTGCGATCTGACCGTTCAGGTCATCACAAAGCTCAATCGCACCGCGTTGACGCCGGGCAAGACCTCGCTCATTTTGCCGTGCCTTGGCCGAACGGAGATCGACCGGCAAGCCGGCGGCAGGCAGTTCATTTCGACCGAGAGCACGATGCTCAACGTTCAAATGTCTCGCGGTATCTTCGAGCCGGCATCCGAGCATCTGCGAAGCGAGCCGTGGATCGTGTGCCAACTCGCAAAGGCGACGCTCGGCGAGGAAACGACGGTCGATTGGGCAGCGATGGCTGCTGATTACGACCGTATCCGCGATGCGATCTCGCGGGTTGTGCCGGGCTGCGAGGACTATAACGAGAGAATCCGCGTCATGGGCGGTTTCTACATGCCGAACCCGCCGAACGAGGGCCGGTTTACGACGCCGTCAGGAAAGGCGAAGTTTACTTCGAGTAAACTCAACATGATCGGTCTCCCGCCTGGTCGATTGCTTCTTACGACGATACGTTCGCACGATCAGTTCAACACGACTATCTACGGCCTTGATGACCGTTATCGCGGCATCGACGGCGGCCGCCGTGTTATTTTCATGAACGACGCGGACATTACGGCACACGGGCTCAAGGATAGCCAATGCGTCGATATCACGAGCTATTTCGACGACGGAGAACGGCACGTAAGGGGCTTTACGGTGGTGAAATATGAGATCCCGACACGTTGTGCGGCGGCTTATTTTCCCGAGGCAAATCCGCTCATTCCGCTCGGCAGCATCGCCAAACGAAGCGGCACGCCCACGTCAAAGTGTGTGGTCGTCTCGGTCAAGGAATCAGAAGAGTAGCCGCGAGTTGCACGAATGTTACGAATGAAAGACTCAGCCTGATTCGTGTCATTTGTCCAATTCGTGGCTAATTTCCTTTTGTGGCAAAATAGAAATCGATGGATCTCGTTTTCGACAAGCTCAAGGAAGAATGCGGCATCTTTGGCATCTTTGGCCACGAGGAAGCCTCGACGCTGACGCAGCTTGGGCTATTTGCGCTGCAGCATCGCGGTCAGGAAGCTTGCGGCATCGTATCTTCCGATGGTGAAGAGCTGCGTCAATACCGCGAGGTCGGCCTCGTCGCCGACGTTCTCAATCCCGATGTGCTGGCGAAATTGCCGGGTACGAGTGCCATCGGCCATACTCGATACTCGACCGCCGGAAAGAATACGCTGGATGAGGTCCAGCCGTTCTCGGTTACATGTCAGCACGGCAAGATCGCGGTCTGCCATAATGGGAATCTGCCGTTCGCTGAGGCTCGCCGCCGAGAGCTTGAGCGCGACGGAGCCATTTTCTCGTCGACATCCGACACCGAGACCATTCTGCATGGCATCGCCCGCAGGCCCGCAAAGGACGCGGTCGAGGCGATCACAAAGGTCCTGCGCGATACGGAAGGTGCGTTTTCGCTGCTTTTCCTCACGCCGCAGGCATTGATAGCAGTTCGTGATCCGCGTGGATTCCGGCCGCTCGTGCTGGGCAAATATAAAGATGCATGGTGCGTCGCGAGCGAGACTTGTGCTTTTGACCTGATCGACGCTGAATACGTTCGCGAAGTCGAGCCGGGCGAAATGATCATCGTAGATTCGGACGGCATGCGTTCATCTATGCCGTTTGAGAGAAAGGCAGTTTCGGTATGCACTTTCGAGCACGTCTATTTTTCACGGCCCGATTCGATCATATACGGCCGTTCGGTCAACGAATCTCGCCACAAAATGGGTAAGCGTCTTGCTGAGGAACATCCGGTCGAGGCGGATCTCGTAGTTCCGGTGCCCGATTCCGGAGTCGCCGCGGCGATCGGATATGCACGCTGGTCGGGCATCAATTTCCGCCAGGCGATCATTCGCAACCATTATGTCGGCCGCACGTTCATCGAGCCGACGCAGTCCATTCGCTCATTCGGCGTTCGCCTCAAACTCAACCCGATCAAGGACCTGATAAATGGCAGACGTATCGTACTTGTCGATGATTCGATCGTGCGGGGCACGACATCAAAAAAGATCGTCGAGATGATCCGCAATGCGGGAGCGACCGAGGTCCACATGCGTATCTCGTGCCCGCCCACCGCACATTCTTGCTACTACGGGGTCGATACGCCGCACCGTCAGGATCTGATCGCATCGCGAATGACGGAAGCCGAGATCTGCGAATACATCGGTACCGACAGCTTGGGCTATCTCTCACTGGAAGGTATGTTGGAAGCGATCGGCCTCGATGCGGCGACCACGTGCTCAGCCTGCTGGAGCGGCAAGTATCCGACCTTGATCGCGAATCGCCATTCGGCATGAACTTAGAATGGTTTTGAACTCGCGCTTGAACCGATCATTCTCCCGTCTTACACTTGCCCCATGAGCTTAAAAGACCAGATCATCTCAGACCTGACCGCCGCGATGAAGGCCAAAGACGCCGATCGTCTCGGCGTGCTTCGTATGGTAAAGGCTAATCTGATGAACCGCCAGATCGATAAGGGCAGCGAACTCACCGACGAAGAGGTGACGAAGGCACTGCAGTCGCTCGTAAAACAGCGTCGCGATTCGATCGAGCAATACGAGAAGGCCGGTCGTGCCGAGCTTGCCGCCAAAGAGGCGGCGGAGATCGCAGTGATCGAGGCGTACCTTCCGCAGGCGGCCTCTGTCGAAGAGATCGCCGCCGCCGTCGACGCGGCTGTTGCCGAGACCGGAGCTTCGTCGATGAAGGAAATGGGCGCGGTTATGAAGGCCGCACTTGGCATCCTCGCCGGCAGATCCGCCGACGGCAAAATGGTCAGCGAAGCTGTAAAGGCCCGATTACAGTAAACGATGCCGACTTCGGTCAAACCTGAGCAATGGCTGTACCTGTTGTTTGTGGTGACGCTGCCGTTTGCAACGGTTCTTGAACTGGCGGGGTACACGGGGAATGTACAGATCGCTGACGTCGTGCTATTGGTTACGGGCGTGGTCTGGTTAGTTCTCTGGCTAGCGCGCAGGCGGAGTATTGTTTGGAGCCCCGCCTACATATTTCTTGCATTATACGCGGTCGCTGTTACGCTTTCGGCGATCTTCTCGATCCGGCCCGAACAGAGTGCGACCAAGTTGGTCGGCAAATTCTATCTGATCGCGATAGTCTTTCTGACGATCAATATCGTTACCTCTCTTGATTCTCTAAAGTTTGCGGTGAAAGCGTGGTTAGTCAGCTCGGGGCTTTTAATTTTGCTGAGTCTGGCGGGAATAGCGGCGTTCTACCTGGGGTTTACTGACCCGCTCCGAAATCTCGTTTTGCATCCGATCTTTGGCAGTCTGCCGCCGGGTCCATATCCGCGAATCGAGGGTTTTTTCAATTATCCCTCGCTGCTTTGCAATTATCTTTCGATCAGCGCGAGTTTTCTTGTTCTTGCGACTATTCAAGGCTGGGTGCCAAGAAAAGTGGCTGTAGCCATCGGCATCAGCTTGCTGGTTGTCGATGCCTTCACGCTGACACCCGGACTCGGCGGGATTCCTCTCGCTGTCGGCGTTTTTGTTTGGAAGTCGGTTGACCGGCCGGCGATCGGACGCATCGCTCTCGCAATCGGTATGCTGGCCGCACTCGCATTTTTCATCGCTGCATCAATAACGTTGTTTTCTTACTCTGCAGATGGAACCCGTCTGCCGATAGCCGCTGGCGAAATATCGCGTTCGCACCGAGCCGAGGCGTGGCGAACGTCGTTTCAAACTTTCCTACGGGATCCGATATTTGGCCGCGGCGTCGATATTCCAGTCGCCGACTCGCGATTCGTCGATCCCTCGGGAAACAACCAGGTGCTCGGCGATGCCCACAATACTTATCTCAGCGTGCTCGGCGAGACCGGCTTTACGGGTTTTTTGTCCTTCGGAGCGATCATTTTGTTTCTCGTTATTCGCCTGGCCCGGTCGACAGGTTCGGAGCATCGTTATCAGTTGATCTCGACCCTGTTGTTTATCGCCTTTATCGATGCTCTGCTTTACCAGGGTCTGACCGGTTCATATGAAGATACTCGCCACCTATGGACATTCTTCGGGATCGCCGCCGCTGCGATAAATCTCGCAGATCAACACCGTTCTACGCATGACAGAAATATTGCGACTGTGTGACACATTTTGTTGACAGTAGAGCATTTTACGAATATACTTCGGTCAATCTCGGTTCTGCATTTTAGAATTTTACGGCTTTCTGTCCTCTAGCAGAAGTGCCAGGTTTAATAAACTATCGGTCTGTCGTTCGTCTATGAACGGACACCTACCGTTGCAATTCGTTGGGAGAAACATCGTAAGGAGTGTCTAGATAATCATGAGGAAATCCGCGGGTTCATTTACTGCATTAAGCCGAAGGGCTCTCTTATTTATAGGTTTGTTGTTGTGTACAACGGCTTTCGGCTTTGTTGCGTGGCGCACGACCCCGTCGGTCGAGGCGCAGGGCAAAGACGACACTAAGACTGGCGGAGTGCCTTTCTACGTTCCCGATGAGCAACGCATGACCCGTGAAAAGGCCCAGAATCTGATTCGTTCAGAGTACTGGGAAGAGATGGACAACGGCCTGAGATCGGCGATCGAGCAGCATGCGGGTCAAAAAAGATTTGGTGACAAGGTCGTGGAATTTGACTTTGAAACCGCTGGGCGAATGCCGAACCCAACGAGCCTTTCATGGGAGTCCTATTCCGGCGAAGCTCCATTCACCAGCCCATTTGTCAATCCACTGGTTAACGATCCGGCGGCCGATCTTACGGCCCGAAACACGCAGAGCGAGACATCGTTGGTCATGGGAGCCAGCAACGTGATAATGGTTGGCTTTAACGACTCCGGTTCTAATGTCGGAGCGGCCACCAAGTTCACAGGGTATAGCCGTTCGACCAATCTGGGAACCTCATTCGTAGACCAGGGAACATTGCCAAATGGCGGCGGCGGCGACGCTGGAGACCCCGTCCTGGTGCGCAATAACACTACCGGAACGATATTTTTCTCGACACTGGAATTTTCCAATCTGGTCAACATGCAGGTCTATCGTTCGACCGACAACGGTGCCACATTCTCGGCCCCGATCAATGCTACGCCGGGCTCGGCCGGGCAGCAGGACAAGCAGTGGCTAGCGGTCGATAACTTTGCAGGAACTGGAAACGGTAACGTGTATATGGGCTGGCGTAAATTCGGCAGCACGAATACGATGGAATTCTCGCGTTCGACCGATGACGGACTGACCTGGGGACCGTCGGGCGGCCTCGACATGGCGAGCGGCGGACAGGGCGCATGGGTCGCCGTCGGCCCCGATCACTCTGTTTATTACCTTTGGCTTTCCGGATCCAGTCTGAGCATTCGTCGTTCGACCGATCAGGGGGTAACGTTTGCTGCCGCTACAACAGTGACACCTATACTTTCGGCTGGATCAAATGGGGACCTCGCTCTTGGCCCTCGTTCCAGTACGTTCGGCCAGCTCGCTGTTAATCCTGTTAGCGGACACCTCTATGTGACCTATCCTGACAATCCGGCCGGAGTAGACCGAGCAGATGTCTTCTTCCGCATGTCTACCGACAACGGAGCGACTTGGAGTGCTGCGACTCGCGTTAATACGGATCCGGGGACTAATGATAACTGGCAGCCATCTATTGCGGTCACCCCGGACGGAACGGCTTTGTTTATCGGTAATATGGATCGCCGTCGCAATGTGGCGAATAGCCGCATCGAGTACTGGGGACGCACGGCTACCATCTCGGGACCGACGGTAACCTTCGGATGTAATTTCCCGATCAGCAGTTCGGATTTCCCGGTAGTTATCGGTGTTGATCCGGCAATTAATGCTACCTATATGGGCGACTACGACCAAACAGTCGCCGATAATACAAATTTCTATTCCACTTGGTCGGACAATCGTTCGGGTAATCCGGATGTGCGATTTGCGACGATCCCAAAAACGGGCCCAACAGGAGCTTTGCTCGAGCCGGGTTCATTTTCGATCGTTTCTGAAAGCTGCCTCCCGGCCAATGGAGCGGTTGATCCTGGCGAAACTGTGACGATCGCATTTCCGGTAACCAATTCGGGGTGCGGCGGCACTACTACCGATGTAGGTACTTTACAGGCCACGGGAGGCGTAACCGCGCCGGGCGGGCCTCAGACTTATGGCGCAATTGCCGGAAGCGGCGGCTCGGCGACACAGAATTTTACCTTTACGGCAAGTTCCGGTCTGGTCTGCGGTTCTAATATTACCGCTACTATTCAGCATCAGGACGGTGTTACAAATAACGGAAACGTTGTGTACACGATCCCGACCGGCGGTGTTGGGTCGGCCGTTACGACCAGCTATACGGGAGCTGTGGTTCCCATCCCCGACAATAATGTCGCCGGGGTCAACGTACCGCTGGTTGTGGGCGGCTCCGGAACAGTTGGCGATCTCGATTTTCGTTTCGATACATCCGGCGGAGTCTGCGATACGACGATTGGCGATACCGATTGCGCGGTCGATCATACATGGCTTGGCGATCTCGTGTTTACCTTAACCTCCCCGGGCGGTGGAGCGTCCGTCACGTTTATGAGCCAGATCAATGGCGGCAGCAATAGTGGCAACAATATTGGACTCGCGACCTTAAATGATGAAGGCGGCTCACCATCGATCCAGGCATTTTCAGGGGCCCCGGTCGCTGGTAATTTTACCCCAGCAAATCCATTTTCGGCCTTTGACGGACAGCCGATCAACGGTACTTGGACACTTAACGTTAGCGATCGGGTTGGAATCGATACTGGTAATCTGCGGCGCTTCTCACTGTTGATCTCTCCAAAGGTCTGCACAGCACCATGCGGCGGGGGAACGCCGACGCCAACGAATACACCAACGGCGACTCCTACTAATACTCCGACGGCAACGCCGACGGCCACACCGACAGCGACCCCGACCGCTACGCCTCCGCCCCCGGGTGGGCCGCAGGCAGAGGTTGAGCCGAATAACACTGCCGGAACTGCAAATGGGGCGGCTTTTTGTGATGGCAACGTTGTAATTGCTGGAACGATCGATCCTGCCGGAGATGTTGATTTCTTCAGCTTCACGGCACCTGCCGGTTCAAGAGCATGGATCGAGGTGGATACCGGCGGTACGCAGGGGCCTGGAGCGACGTCACGTGATACGGTTATTGACCTTTTAGCTGCTGACGGGACTACTGTTATCGAGAATGATGATGATGATGGTACCGGCAACGGAAGCGACGGTACGGTTGAGACCGGCCTTGCCTCAATGGTGGGCGGTCGGACGCTGACTGCAGGCGGAACTTACTTTGTGAGGGTTCGTGCGTTTAGCGGAACGGCCATTATTAATCCGTACAAACTGTTTATTACAGTGACCAATACGGCCGCTTCGGCTGAAACCGAGACCAACAACACGGCTGCGACCGCCAATACTTTGATTACGGCAGGTACCGCGACAGGTATTCGGTCAGGCGCGATCGGGAGTGCTGGCGACAGCGACTATTATTCGATTGTTGCGGGCGCAGGCGAAACTATCTACTTCAACGTCGATGCTGATCCTGAAAGGGACGGTACGGGCACGGATCTTGTGGTCGAATTTCGCGATCCGGCTGATGTTTTGCTCCTTTCGGTCGATTCATCCATTTCGGGCAGCCTTTCAAATCCGGCTGCCGAAGGAGCGAATTATACCGTTGGGGCTGCTGGAACGTACTTTGTCCGCGTGCGACATTTCTCCGGTACCGGAACCGGTACTTATGAAATAATGGCGACTGATGGGTCGTGTGCCGGCTGCCCAAGCACGCCGGTGACCTTTAACTACACCGGTGCAATTC
>CAYSMU010000113.1:0-8354 GCA_964432145.1 uncultured Chloracidobacterium sp. | reverse complement strand
AACGTGTTTATCGTTTATACGGCATCGGGTAACGCTTCGTACACGGCGTTCGGCCTTTCGGGCGCAAATGCTGACGCGATCGTTCCGGGTGACTACGACGGCGATGGCAAGACCGATTTTGCGGTGACCCGCATCGAGTCCGGCCAGATCGCCTGGTACTACCGTCCAAGCGGTGGCGGCAGCGACACACGCGTTGCATGGGGAACGACCTCAACGGGTGACATCGAGGCTCAGGGAGACTATGACGGCGACGGCAAGACGGATATTGCGGTCTGGCGCTCGTCCGGCAACTCCACGTTCTATGTGGTAGCATCCTCCGGCGGCTTCCGCTTCCAGCGTTGGGGCCTGACCTCGGACTTCCCGTCGATCTTCGATCTTCATTGATCCGGATATACTGGAACTGGAAAAGGCCGGGTTGCTGCCCGGCCTTTTCTATTTAACTGGACCTTAGATCTAAACGTACTTTTCGATAACGCGAGCTATCGCCTCACGCGTCACCGCGCCGACGATGCGTTCCTGCTCCTGGCCGCCCTTGAAGAGGATAAGCGTCGGTATCCCGCGAATACCAAACTGCTGCGGGACGTTCATGTTCTCATCCACGTTCATCTTAAAAACGTTCGCCTTACCCTGATATTCTTCGGCGATAGCTTCGACCGTCGGCGCGATCATACGGCAAGGGCCGCACCATTCCGCCCAAAAATCGACAAGCACGGGCTTGTCCGACCCAAGGACGTCCGATTGAAAGTTAGTGTCCGTAATTTCGTTTGCAAAATGTGCCATTTCTGTCTCCTGAAAAATTATTGCCTTTAGTTAATATTATCCAACTTGCGAATAAATGTCTTTCGCTCGCTGCCGCTAGCGGCTGAGCAGCTTAAATGCCTGGCTCCAGTTCCCCGACTTGAACGCATGATTCACCCATAGCGATGCCAATGCTTCAAGAAAGAAAGACTGTTCGATGCCGCCGACATCTACCACATCCCATCCGAACTCACGAATAAGTTCGGTAGCCTGCGATTTGGCCTCCTCACTGTCACCGGCGATAAAATGCGTCGCCGCTTCGCCGTTAAACATCGGATCGGTCATCACAACGACTCCGATCGAATTGAATGCCTTAACGACGTTTGCCTCGGGCACCGTGCGCTGTACGATCTCACCAAGCGAATTCCCGATCGTTGCCGTGAATTTCGGCGGCGCCCCATCCGAGAAATCCATCGGATTTGTCAGGTCGATGAGCGTCTTGCCCCTCAGATTATCCCTGCCGGCCGACTCAATGACCGGCTCGATAGCGGTCGCCGTCACACTCAAAAAGACTATGTCGCCAAACGCTGCCGCATCGGCAAAGCTGCCCGCGAATGCGTGTTCGCCGCCTGAGGCGGTCCAGTCGGCAAGTTTCGAAACGTCTCGCGAACCGAGCATTACCTCGTGACCTTTTGCCAGATAGCCCGAACCCAGTGTCCGTGCAACCCCGCCTGAACCAAGTATTCCGATCTTCATCGACTTTTCGTGTTTTCTCTCCGTTCTTTCGATTCAGGCCTTCGCTGCCTTTGCGAGCGTCGGATAATCCGTATAACCTTTTTCCCCCGGCGTGTAGTAGGTCGAGGTATCGGGCTCATTTAATTCGGCGTCGGCCGCGAAACGCTCCGGCAGGTCAGGATTCGCCAGGAATTTCGCTCCATAAACGATAGCATCTGCCTTCCCTTCCGCTAAATACTGAGAGCCCCGTTCCTTGTCAAAATTCGCACCGGCGAAATACACGCCCTTATAGATCGGCCGCAATCTCTCGTGCCAGCCCGTGTTCATATGATCACCGACGTGCACATAAGCCAGCCCCTTGTCGTTCAACTTATCCATAATGTAGGGATAAACCTCGTCCGCATCGGGCTCGTCGATCGAGTTGAACGGCATCTGCGGCGAGAATTTCACGCCGACGTGTCCGCTGCCGATCTCAGCCGACATTGCGTCGAGTATCTCGAAAAGGAACCGCGTGCGATTCCCTATTGAACCGCCGTATTCGTCGGTTCGAAGATTGACCGGCTTCATCAAAAACTGCTGTACGAGATAGCCGCTCGCTGCGTGAAGCTCGACGCCGTCAAAACCCGCTTCGATGGCGTTCTTTGCCGCCTTTGTAAAATCCCGGACCGTAGCCTTTACTTCTTCGGTGGTCAAGGGCCGCGGTTTAACGAAGTCCCGCATTCCGGCGTCGGTATAATTCTGTCCGATAGCGGCAACATCGCTCGCCGAGACCGGCTGCTGTCCGTCGGGTAAAAGGTCCGGCAACGCGATGCGTCCGGTATGAAAGACCTGCATAAAGATCTTTCCGCCTGCCGCGTGGACCGCGTCGGTGACCTTTCGCCAGGACGCGATCTGTTCCGGAGTGTAGATCCCCGGCGTGCGAACATAGCCCTTGGCCATCGGCGACACATTGGTCGCCTCAGTGATCAAAAGTCCTCCCGAAGCCCGCTGTACATAATAGTCGGCAACGTAATCAGGCTGAACGCCCTCGTCGTTTGCCCTGCTCCGTGTCATCGGAGCGTAAATGATCCGGTTCTTGAGCTCAAGACCGCCGATCTGTAATTTATCAAATAGTGTTGTCATAATTCCCCTTGGCTTGTTCATTATGAGTCATCGAACTTCCGTTCAGACCCTGATCACGATCTTTCCAAAATGAGATCCGCTCTCCATATACGAAAGAGCCTCGCGAGCCTCATCAAAATCGAATACGCGATCAACGACCGGCTCCAGCTTATTCACCGAGACGGCCCGGCTCATGTTCTCAAACATCGTCCGTGAGCCCACGAATATTCCTTGAAGCTTGATAGCCTTCATAAAAACGCTAATCGGATCGAACGTCGCCGCTCCCGTCAGGGCTCCGATCAGAGCGACGTGGCCGCCGATCCGCACCGAGTTTATTGACCTAGGAAGCGTCCCGGCCCCGCCGACCTCCACGACATGGTCCACGCCGCGTCCGTCGGTCGCTTCGAGCACCGCCTTATCCCAATCTTCTCGAGTACGGTAATTGATCGTTTCATCAGCTCCGAGCGCTTTGAGCTTTTCCAGTTTATGGTCACTGCTCGACGTAGCGATTACGCGTGCACCCGCCATTTTCGCGATCTGGACGGCAAAGATCGAAACGCCGCCGGTTCCGAGCGTTAGCACGGTTTCCCCGGATCTTACTTTGCCCGACACATTCAACGCATTCCAGGCCGTGAGAGCCGCACATGGGAGCGTCGCGGCCTCCTCAAACGACAGGTGTTCCGGTATCGCGACCAGGCTTTCCTCACTAAAAGCGGCGAACTCGCGAAGGACTCCCTGCCACTGCGCTCCGGCACCGAGCGACGTCCGCCGTTTCTCTTCGCTCGAGTCGCCGTCGAACCAGCGTTGAGCAAAGATCGGCATTACACGGTCGCCCGTTTTCCATTTGGTTACGCCCTCGCCAATCGCGACGATCTCACCCGCTGCGTCCGACAACGGTATCGCCGGCAGCTTCATCCGCGGATTATACGTACCGCTCACCACCATCACGTCGCGGTAATTCAGCGACACCGCACGGATACGGACGAGAACCTCGCCGGGCCCCGCCGTGGGCTGCTCGATTTCGACCGGCGAGAGGTTCTCTATCCCAAATTCCCTTATCTCAAAGGCTCTCATTTGTTCCTTGGCGTCTTGAGATCAAGACGAATGACGACGTCATCACGGATCAGGTCGTCGGCCTTCCCGGCATAGACGATCCCAAAATCCTTTCTATTGATCGCAAATTCAGCCTTGACCGCAACATCTGTGGCCGAGATCGTGATCGTCGCCGGGAACTTTACCGACTTCTTTACGCCCCGCATTTCAAGGTCGCCGGTCACGGTATAGCTGTTTGCTCCTCTTGCTGCATCGGCTTCGATCTTTGTCGAGACGAATGACGATCTTGGGAACTTCTCGACTTCGAAGAAATCACCGCTCTGAAGATGCTTCGTCAGCCCTACAGTATCCGTAAAAACCGACGCCATATCGATATCCACCAGGACCCTGCTGGTCTCGGCCTTGTCTCCGACGAGATCGATGAGTCCGTTGATCGACTTAAAGCCGCCGTCGTGTTTGCCCGTCACCTTCGAGCCTGTGAACTCGACCTTCGAATTCTCGGACGTTATCGTGAGTGCGGTCCCTGCGGCCTTGTATCCGGTGACAACGCCCTGGCCGGTGACCGGCGCTTCGGTTCTGCTGCCATCTGTCTTTGCCGCCGTATTTGACGACGGGGCCGTTGTTTCCGCCTTCGGCTTGTTTGCCGCAGGGTCAGCACAGGCCGATGCAAACAGCGCGGCCGAAAGTATCGCGATCAATGTTCTATTCATAATTCTCCTCTTCAAATAGTTAAAGTAAATATCATCCGGCGGCCGCGGCCGCCCGTCCGCCATCCCACTGGACGACCAGCTTTTCAAATTCTCTCTGCAATGACTGCCCGCGATCGGTGTTGTACCAACGCTGCATCTCCTCGAGGATCATATCTTGTTCGACCCCCTCAGCCTTTAATTTCGCGAACAACTGCTGCGCCGCGGCCGGCCTGGAGCCCCAGATACCCAAGACCTCCGACGTGGACGTGTCGATCGCGATGACCTTTGGGATGGCGAGGTCGAGTTTACCCTGCAACTCCGCCAAAAGGCCCAGATTCTCGTCCCTTAACAGATAACGCGTTTCAATTTTATCGTTTTCGGCGGCGATTTTCTCGACTACCGGAACGCTTTGTGCACCATCGCCGCACCATGCCTCGCTCACCACGAGCCAGGTCATCGGACGTTCAATGCCGCGGACCACGCTTCGCAGCCCTTCACCGATCTCGACTGTTCTTTCCACCCGGCTGCTGCGCTGGCGGTTAAGCCGCGTAAAATCGGCCTTTGCCTCTGTCTGTATCGGCCCGGTCGTCTTTCCCTCGGCGACCAGACGGTCGATCAGCTCCTTGTATTCGGCGTAACTCATTGAATTGTTTATTTCGTATCTCATTTTTTTCCCGCCCTCAGTTGTTGGATCTCATTTTCCAGTGCTTCGATCCGACTCATGAGCGAACCGACGACATTCTGAACCTGGACTGCCGTAAATTTCGGCGTAATGTGCTGTGGACAGTTCCAATCGAAAGCCTCCACATGCAGGACAAGTGCCCGCTCGATCTTTGCGTCGTAACCGTCAACCCGAAGGCTCTCGATGAGGTCCGGCACTTCCGCCGCCTCTTTTACGTCAACACGGGCCATGATCTTAAGCCGCCTCCGGTTCGCGTAATCCATCAGAAAGAGTGCTGCTCTATCGTTCGCACTCAAATTTCCGACGCTGATGTACTGGAGATTTCCCCTAAAATCGGCAAACCCGAGCGTTCGGTCATCAATTACTTTCAGAAACCCCGGTTCACCGCCGCGAAACTGTATGTATGGCTGTCCTGTTTCGCTGACAGTCGCCATATAAAAGCCGTCCATACGTTCGATGAACTCCGTCTCCGCCTCAGACAATCGAGCGGTCCCGGCCGGCTCGCCTTCGAATTTTGCATAATGGCGGCGCGATCCGTAACGCTCTTGGGCGGCTTTTACGGTCTCGGTGAAAGCCATCTCGTGAAACTTATTAGTCATCATCGCCTCGCAACTCGCGTCGACACATCAAAGCCCAAAAACCCTTGTGGTAAACTTAAACGCCTCGATCAGCCGAGGCAGCCACAATGCCAAAAACGTCATTTCAACCCCCTTATTTCACTCACATCTGTAACCAACTTTGATACAAATATGATCAAAAAAAATCACGCGTGCGCCACGCTTACTTTTTCAATAATGCAGGCGAGCGTATACTGGCCCAGCTTCTCACCGACCGTCTTATCGATCTCTTTTTGCAGATTGCACAACACGGCTTCGATATTCCTGCCTACCGGACAATCCTGATTAGGTGCCTTGGCGTGAAGCGCAAATACCTCGCCGCACGAAACGGCTTTGTAGATCTCGCAAAGGCTGATGTCCTTGGGATCTCTGGCAAGGCGTGTCCCGCCCATCGCACCGGTCTGCGACGCGACCAGTCCCGCGGCATTCAGCTGCCCCAATACGCGGCGGATGACCACCGGATTGGTATTCACGCTCGCGGCAATACACTCAGACTTGACGTTCTCGTCGCCCGCATTAGCAAGCATCGTCAGTATGTGCACCGCCATTGAGAATTGACTGTTAGCCGCCATATCTGTAACAAGTATAGTTACAATTAAGATCCATGTCAAGCGCAAATTATCGCCGGGCACAAAAAAGCCGGGATCGGTTCCCGGCTTTGGTCAAGATCAGTCAGATCGGAAGTTACTTTGTCGGGATCCGTATCTCGCGGCCCGCCGGAAGTACCGACGTCGTCAGCAGGCCATTGAACTTAGCGATCTCGGTCGCGTTAGCCTTTTCTCTTTCTGCAAGCTTTGTGACCGTGTCACCTGCCTTGGCTTTGACGACCCTTACGTTCTGCGACATTGCGGTCGCACCGGCGCTTGTCGGACGCGAGTAGCTCGTCGCGACGACGTTATTGCCCGTGACCGGAACGAAGACCTTTCCGCGCGGAACCGACATTCCCGGGTTTGCCGCCATCAGATCCGCGACGCTGACACCCGTACGATTCGAGATGTTCTGCCACGTCTCACCGGCAGCGGAATTTGCGAGGCTTGAGTTATTGATCTGGGTTGCCGGGACACGCCGAAACAGGGCAACGACCTCGTTAGCTTTGCCCGCCGGGACGTTCACGATGTACGGTTCGGGCGGTGTCGAATTACTGCGAAGGTGCGGGTTGAGATAGCGAAGATACTGAACACTCGTGTCCGCCGCTTGTGCCAGCAGAGCGAGATTCGTCGATGCGGGTACGCGAATGCGATCGTACTGCAGCGGAGCTGCCGGCCGAATGTGGCCAAAACCGAACTGATTCGGGTTGTTCGCGATCAAGATCGTCGCAAGGATATTCGGGACGTAATTGCGCGTTTCCTGCGGCAGGTAAGGATACGCTGCCCAGAAATTGCTTACGCCGGCTCGCCGGATCGCACGGTCAACGTTGCCTTCGCCGCAGTTATAGCCGGCGATGGCGAGTTCCCAATTGCCGTAGCGATTGTAGAGGAACTTCAGGTAACGTGCGGACGCTCGTGTCGCCTCATCAAAACTGTTGCGTTCATCGACGTACGCGGTCCTGCGAAGGCCATAGCGCGAGCCCGTACCGGGAATGAACTGCCAAAGCCCCGAGGCCGCCGCCCACGACAGGGCTCCCGGCTTCCAGGCGCTTTCGACCTGGCCGAGCCACGCAACATTCTCTGGAACGCCTTCTTCCTTGAATATACGGCGTGCCATTCGCATGAACATACCCGAACGATAGAGGCCCACCTCCATCGTCTGGCGTCCGCGTCCGCGGTAGTAATTGATATATTGCTGGATCATCGGGTGGACCTGGAACGAAAATCCAAGCGATCTGTTGGCCACCGCGACCTGTATGTATTGATATTGCTGCTCGGCAACCGGATTGTTCTCGATCTGCTGTTCGTCCGAGGTGAGCTGCAGTTTGGAAAGCTCGTCGAGTGGCGACGGCTCGAATTCCTGCGAGGCAAAACCGACTTTAGGCACCTGGGCAATGCCGTTCGGGCCCTCGGTCGCCGGCGTCCCCGGACCGATGCCTTTGTTCGTGGCGATCTTTGTCAGACGTGTGACGTTCTCGGAAACCGTATTGTCGATATTCCATCCGCACGTCAGGCTTAGGTCACGCACCCTGGGCGGCTGATCGAGCGAGGGAAATTCAACCCGATAGATCGTCTCGATCAACTGGTTGTAGCAATTCTGAAGTTTAGCTTCCCGCTGGATGTTCAGCGTCGAGAAGAGAAAGACCTCGATCGATCGATTGAACCTCTCACCGGCGATGGCGCGATCGTCGCCCATGTAAGCGGTCAAACCTTCTTTGAACGCTGCCCCGGAATCGGCCAACACTTTGTTTACCGCATCCTGAGCTCGGGCCACCTCGGGCGTTGAGGTCGAGTTGTCCGAACGCGAGCTGGTCACCTGAGCCGAGCCGGCCGACACGATGCCGAAAACCGAGAGTAATACTACTGAATATCTATAAATGCTTAATTTCATCAAGTAAATCTAACGCCGTACAAAAGATAAAGTTCCACCCTATGCTATAGAGCGGACAGTACGGGAATATATCTCGGTAAGGATACCATTTTCGGTCCGTCCGGGTCAACGCCGCAAGTCCAGATAAAATAAGGGGATTTGCCCTTTTCCCGGTCCCGGCTATGCTTTCGAGGCCTTTACCTTTGCCTTTTCAGCGGTTTGCTTCGGCTCTCTCAAGGCGGCATCGAAAACCTGCCGCACATTGTCCACAAATATAAACTT
>CAYSMU010000112.1:0-8412 GCA_964432145.1 uncultured Chloracidobacterium sp. | reverse complement strand
CAGACCCGGTGCCATTACCGACACCGGAACCACGCCCCGAGCCCTGACCGCTGCCGGAAATGGATTTAGACCTCGACTTCGTGACAAGGGCCACGCTCGCGTTCTGGTTATTCGCACCGCCGCTAAAGGTAACAGCTGGCGGCCTCTGCAAAGCCGCAAGCACCTCAAGCTTTCGGTAAACATTGTCACCTCCATTGGTTCCAGCTGGTTTCTCGACCGGCACCTCTACTGTTGTTGGCGTGCCGTTCGGATTGACCACGCGGTCATCGACTGCCACGAACGAAGTAAAGTTCGTCATTAAACCAAACTCGAGTGCGAGGTCCGTGATCTGTTTGTCGAGTGCGGCACCCGCCTCGGCCGAGGCGGGGTTGAGGCGTGCTGCCGAAAGCTCGTCGACCCGCGTGCGTGCCCAGAGAGTGGCAAGCACGTCGTTTGCCGCATTGTCAGCCGGAAGGTTCACGTTTATTGCGCGTTCATACGGCTGGCCCGCGACCTTGCCGCGAAGCTTGATCGTACCGCTCGCGGCGGCTGTGTAACGGCCGTGCAGAATGACCGGTTTCGCCGAGAAGAGGTCTGTCAGCTTGCCCGGATAAACGTCCGCGACGGGCAGCCCGTTCCAATCTATCGAGAGATCGGTGAGCAGGGGCGAGCGAACCCGCTCGTAGAATTTCCGTGCGGCCTTTGATCCGTCGTCCTCCAGGGCGACATACTCGGCCTCGCCCTTACCCTCTGAGGCGATCTTGTCGAGCAGGAACCGATTGACCGAGCTGCCGATGCCAAAGCTGAAAACACGGGCATTGGGATGGCGCTGTACCTCGGCAATTATCTCGTTCTCATTTCCAACGTATCCGTCGGTCATAAAACAAACGATACGAAGATGTTCCTGCGAATCCGTCGGATCTAGCGCCGCCCGGATTGCTTTCATCATCTCGGTACCGCCGCCGCCCGAGCGTCCCGCGAGGAATGCCTGGGCCTTTTCGAGATTTGCTTGTGTCGCCGGAACCGGCCGTTCGAAAAGGATCTCGGTCTCGCCGGCGAAGGTGATCAGGTTAAACGTATCGTCAGGATAGAGTCCGTCGAGTGAAAGCCGCATCGCCTCTTTCGCTTTCTCGATCGGAAAGCCGCTCATCGAGCCCGACGTGTCGAGAACAAAAACGATCTCTTTGGGGGTACGGTCCTCGCTTCCGATCTTGTCAGGCGGCTGAAGGATCATCGTAAAAAAGCCGCCGCGAGGATCGCGATGCGTTAGGAACGCGTCCTCGATACGGCGGCCCGTAACGTCGTAGCGAAGCACAAAATCCTTGTTCGGTATCGTCCTGCCGCCGCGCAGTGTGACCCGCGCTTCGCTCGGCGTGCGATTGACCTGCTCGATCAGGTGGGATGAGCTGCGGACCTCTTCAACAGGCACGCCTGCGTTGACGTTTACCTCGACGGATATGTCGCTGCCATTTCGCACAGCCGCGACGGGCGGTTTGATCTTAGCCGCGTCCGCAACGCCGCCCGGAATATATCGCGGGCCGACGGTCATCGGGAAAACAAATTCATAAGCACCGTCCTCGTATTTGAGGGTCTCAACGTACGAGATCTCGATGACAATACTCTCGCCGGGCATTATATTCGCCACGGACTGCGTGAATATGTTGGGCCGTTCCTGATCGAGCAGGGCCGCGGCCTTTCCCTCGCTCCTGGCGGTTTCGTAGGTTTGGCGTGCCTCTTCGCGTCGCATTATCCTGCCGCGAGTGACACGCGAGCCGACGGTCATCGTCATTTGGTCCACCGCTCCCTTCTGCGAAAGCGGGAAAACGTATACGGCCTCGATAGGCGTGTTGAACTTGTTTTCGAATTCCTGCCGCACGTTTACACGGGCAAGAAATCCGCTGATATCGGCCTTTACCGAAGTCGTCTTTAGCGGGCATGCGCCCAATTCCTTTCCATTCCTGTCGCTCGCGAACAGGCTTCCCTCGGTCACCGCCTGTGCAGCCGCTCCGGCCGCAAGGCACACGAATACTAAAAGCAAAAACGCTATTTTGCGCATACGATCACTCCAAATAGGTCAGATTTTCCGGGAAGAGAAAAGCCGTGGCTTACCCCGTTAGACACACGAAGTCGGTAAAAGGTTCCCTGAGGCAGAAAGAATTTTCACTGCCTCAATTACGAGGCCGATCGGAAGCTCGCGACGTGAATGTCGCTTCGTTTTGGAAAATGAAGAAGCGCCGTGCCGATGCCGACGGCCGAGAAAAGGAAGAAATACTGATAATCAAAAACGAAGGCGGTCGCGAGGCCAAGAAGCGAGACCGCCTCGGCGAGTGCGCACGCGACGACAAGGGCAGATTGCACAAGAGCCGGTTTTTGTTCATTGACGGCCTGATCCAGTAAGCGTTTTTTCAATACGAACGAAAGAGCGACAAGGAGCAGCGACACCGCCGCGAACGCGAGCACGATAGCTCCATTATCGCCGAGAAGCGGCTTGGTGAGGTCGAACTTCAAAAGGTTCGGCTTCACGAAAAGCACCAATGCAACAAACAGGCACTGCGACATCAGCAAAGCCGCCCAGATAGTAAGGATGGCCTTGTAGAGCTGCTCGGGGTTAGCGTTTTGGTTCTGCATAACGGGAATATTAACCGCAAAACACGCTAAAAGCACGAATAAAAATTAGTCGGCTGCCCGTGGTTTCCCTTCGAGCAACTGCTTCGGGAAAGGCGGCGGTTATGGTTCGCAAAAGCCGGTCGATCACAGATCATTTCAACGGGTTAAGGATCTTGAGGTAAGGGATCCTCTTAAAATCCTTGTCGCGGGTTACCACAGTTGCTCCGGTGTTAAGGGCTATTATCGCAAGATGTGCGTCCATACTGTGCCTTCCCTCCAGGTTGTGGGCCGCACCGAGGTCCGCTAACTCCGAAAAATGGTCAGCGGTTGGTGAATATATACGAACACTATCGATCAACAGAAAATCCGACAAATAATCTTTGGCGTCAACCAGAGCGAGCGGCGGGTCAAATATCTTTGTGTTCGTAGAAATTCTCAGAAATGCCAGCAGCGATGTTTCGCAGACGAGGATCTCCGAAGCCGGATCGGCAACAGTATCAGCCAGCCATGCAGTTACTTTCGGGTGTTCCGGCATGCCTTCCATTTTTGCGTATACAAGGATGTTTGTGTCGAGCAAATAGAGCATTGTCCTATATCTCGTCCATCATCTCCTCGAGCATTTCGACGGTGATACCGGGCCTCAGTCGCGTCTTAAAAGGCTTTATAACAAATTTTGCCGGAGCAGCTTTTTTGTCCGCAACGATCCCTTTTCGGAGCAGCCCGTTGATCAAGGATTTCTCCTTTAACTTGCGGTTTTTAGCTAGTTTGTCTTCTATGTAGTCTGCAACATCCGCCTCAAGCGTCAGAGTAGTCCGGCGCGTCTTGCGGTTCGCGAGTGTTTTCGTATCCATTTTCTTGTCTCCCGACGATACATCGGGATTTTATCATCGGGTTTCATGGGATGCAAGACTTTTATGTTTTGATGCACTATTATTCGGTCGATTCCAGCTCTTCTTCGAGCCGCTGGCGTTCGTAAAGGTCGGCGTAGTCGCCGTCGAGGCGGAGGAGTTCGTCGTGGGTGCCGCGTTCGATGATGCGGCCGTCGTGGAGGACGCAGATCAGGTCGGCGTCGCGGATGGTCGAGACGCGGTGCGAGACTATCAGTGTCGTGCGGCCCGAGCGTACGTCACGCAGGTTGTGCAGGATCTTTTCCTCGGTGTAGGTGTCGACGGCAGAGAGCGAATCGTCGAGTATCAGGATCCGCGGATCGCGCATAACGGCACGAGCAATAGCCGTTCGCTGCTTTTGGCCGCCCGAGAGTGTGATGCCGCGTTCGCCGACGAGCTGTTCGTAACCCCCTGGGAAGTCGGCGATGTCGTCGGCGAGGCCGGCGATCCGGGCGGCATCTTCGATGCCGAGTTGAGAGCCGGAAGCAGGCTCGGCTCTCTCCACTCTCGACTCTCCACTCTCTACTCCAAATGCGATATTCGCCGCGAGCGTATCGCTGAATAGAAATGTCTCCTGTGGGACAAAGCCGATGGCTTTACGCAGCTGGGCGAGCGGATATTCGCGGACCGGGCGGCCGTCGACGAGGACGCTGCCCTCCGGAGCATCGAGCAGCCGCGGGATGAGGCTCATCAAGGTAGATTTCCCGCTGCCGGTCTTGCCGACGAACGCTACCGTCTGGCCCGGCTCGATGGTGAGATTGATGTCGCGAAGAACAAGGTGCTTAGCCTCAGAGTTCACCGCGCGCACAGAGGAAGAGCCGTTTTTATTCTCGGTGATCTCGGTGTTCTCTGTGGCGGATCCGTTATAACTAAAATTCAGTTCGCGGAACTCGATGCGGCCTTCGATCGGGGGCTGTTCGACAGTGCCGTCGGCATCGCGGATCGCAGGCTCGGCTTCGAGTATCGCGTTGAACCGTTTAAGCGAGGCCGTGCCGCGTTGGTAGAGATTGACCACGTATCCGAGGGCGATCAGGTACCAGATCATTCGTTGGAGATAGAGTATGAATGCCGCGAAATCGCCTGCCGTTATTTCGCCGCGAACCGCCATCGGCACGCCGACCGCGACTATGATCACGAATCCGAGTCCGATAAAGAAAAAGAGGAGCGGCCGCATTGCGGCGGAGTATTTAACGAGACGGAGATTCTGGCCGGCGTATTCGCGGTTGAGTACCTGGAAACGCTCGATCTCGGCATCCTCCTGGGCATAAGCCCGAACGACGCGGACGCCGGTCAGATTTTCCTGAGCACGGGCGGTGATGTCGGAAAAGAACTCCTGTATCTTCTCAAATCGCTTATGGATCTGGGCCCCGAGGACCTTAACGGTGATCGTTACCAGCGGCATCGGGATCAGCAGGAGCAGCGTCAACTTCACCGATATGTTGAGCATGATCGGCAGGGCAATGCACAAAGCAAAGATCGCCTGAAAGCTGTACAAGATCATCGGCCCAACGATCTGGCGGATCGCGGCGAGGTCGTTCGTCGCACGAGCCATCAGATCGCCGACGCGGTTCGCTTGAAAATACTCCAGCGGCTGGTTGACCAGCGTAGCGTAAAAATCCTGCCGCATGTCGAACTCGATGTGCCGCGATGTGTTGATAAGCAGCCTCCTTTGGAGGAAAAGGAAAACACCGCTCATCGCGTTGATGCCGAGGATGACGAGCGGATAGTAGATTATCTTGTTCCAGGTGATCTCTTTGTTAAGGTCGTCGACCGCCTGGCCGACCATGTATGGAACGAACAGCCCGAACGCCATCGAGACCGCAATGCATCCGATCCCGAAGAGGATCGTGCCCTTATACGGCTTGAAGTAGCGTGCGAATTTTCTTAGCTGTTCCATCTAAAAAGTTGCAGAGTTACAGAGTTGCAGAGTACCAGAGTTAAGCAGTTAGTTCTCAACCCTGGTACTCCGCAACTCTGTAACTTACTAAACTCTTGTGTACGTCGATATTCCCGTTGCGATCAATTTCCCCTCGGAACCGACGACGTCGGCCGATACCGTGAAGATCCGTTTTCCCGCCCGTACAACCTTTGCCGTACAAGTAAATGTTCCCGAGATGTGCGGCCGCAGGTAATGGATCGTCAGGTCGATCGTCGCGGTAGCGGCGTCGACCGGCAGACGCGTCCTGACGGCAAAAGCCATCGCCGTATCGATCAGAGTCGCCGTAACGCCGCCGTGCAGCACTCCGCTCGGCTGGCGAAGGTCGTCCCGCATCTCGATGCTGATAACGGCAGTGTCGATCTCGAGATCGACAAGTTTCATACCGATCAGCCTTGAAAACGGCAGGCTGTGCAGAGCATTGGCCGCATACTCGCGGTGCTCATCGTCGATCTGGTGCCGTTCGTGATGCTCGCTCATTTTATTCGATCCCGCTGAGCGTCTTTTTCATCTGTTCTATCTAAGCCCTTTGCACCCGGACGATCGGCGGCCGAACGTTCGTCAGACCGAAGTCGGCTGAACTCGTCCGGGCTAACCTGTTTATAATCCGATGGGGTCGCAAATACGCTGTCATCGACCGTGGTTCGCAGGTTGCGAAGTTCATAAACGAATGTCGCGATCGTCGAACCGCCGGCGTCTCGCGACGTGAATTCCTGCCGGACGACCAAGCCCAGCTTCGTATCGACTGAGACCACAGCCTCTTCATTTTGAGAACCAATATCTTTTATACGATATCTTACAATGTCATTCTCTCGCCCTATCTCTTCAAAATCCCGATATCCTTTCCCCTTGAAGTAGTTTGAGGTCAGATCGTTAAAGGCACCTTCAGCGGCGAGCGTCGTCCCTGCGGCTGCCGTCGTGAAGATCCGCCGCGAATGGTCGATCGAGACGAGTCCGCCGTTGCTGATCTGGGTCATCCATGGCGATCCGTCGCGATAAGTATCGATACGCGAGCGGTTGCCGCTGCGAGCGACGAAGTATTTCTCCTCGTGTCCGGATCCGTCGGTGATAACGGCATCGGCCTGATAAACGTCGGGTTCTTTTGTAGGGAACGGGAACTCGCTCTCAGGTGTCGGCGCCGCGACAGCGACCTTATTTTCCGCCGTCGGCGATGAGCCGCAGGCACAAGCTAACAGCGCGCAAAAACCAAACAAGAGTAATGATTTTCGCGAATTTGACAAAAGCATTCGGGTAGCTAAATTTTAACATAACGGAACGGATGAACAATGGAACGAACAATTTGACGGCATGGCAGCGACGATTCTTGCTCGGCGGGCTGGCGATCGCACCGATCGCACCGCTTCTTTTCCTTCAGGGGTCGATAACAAGGTGGAAGGTCGGTGTCCTCCCCGATGCTGCCGGGCCAAAAAGCGGCGTAGTCGGTGAGGGCAGCGATCCCGCCCGGCTTTTTGTGATGGGCGAGTCGACGGTTGCCGGCCTTGGGGCCAGGACGCATGATCTTGCTCTTGCGGGTCAGTTTGCCAGATGTCTCAGCGAGCATATTGGACGCCCGGTCGAGTGGGACGTGCTCGGCAAGAACGGTGTGACCGCACGTCGCGTGATCGAGGAACTCGTACCGCAAATGCCGGAAAAGGATTTTGACTATATCTTGCTCGGTATCGGCGGCAATGACGTAATGAAACTTTCGAGCCCGGTCAAATGGCGAAGCGATATGACCGAGCTGATCGGGATCATTCGCGCACGGCAACCCGACGCGGTCATCTTTATATCGAACTGTCCGATGATAATTTATACCAACGCAATTCCGCCGCCGTCGAAACATCTGCTCTGGGAACTCTCACAGATGCACAACGCGAATATCAAGGAATTTACACGCGACATGGACCGCGTCTTTTACTATCCGCAGCCGGTCGATGTCAGGCTCGACGGATTTTTCGCTGACGGCATTCACCCGTCCGAGCAGGGCTATGCCGACTGGGCTGCGGCCATGATGCGGTACTTCACAGCGAACCATAAATGGTAAATGTCGAGAGCCTACGCGAAATCATAACGGGCCATCACGAATGGCTCTTGATCCGCGAGCTTGGCCGTACGTTTCCGCTTGAGCGTCATGAGATAGAGATAGTCGAGGCCGACGGAAAGGCCCATTTCGGATTTCTCGACGACAAGGGCTTTCACTCGTGGCGGCTCAACAGTTTTGCAAATGCGGGTGGCGAGATCTCTATCGACGTTGCAGGAGCCTTTGCCCGGAAGCGGGAGATAATGCGCCTTGTTCCGCGCACGCCCGCTGCCGAACTCACGGCCGCGATCGAGATGGCACGCCTCGAGGCCGCGAATCGAATCGCCGAACTCGTCGCCAACCACGATCCCTTGATCAAACTCTGCCGAGTAGCCCTCAATGAGGAGAACGGCCGTTTCGCACAGATACAGTTTGACGCGGCTGACGGCACGCCGATGGCCGCGATGGCGGATGTGACGGGTAAGGTCACGGCCGAGGCGGCATTCACCACCGCCATGCTTTGGCTTGAGAAGCTCGGCCTGCGAAAGAAAAAGCCCATCAACGATCTGTGGATCATCTGCGAGAAGAGGCATGCGAAAAACGCCCAAAAATTGCATGCACTGCTCACCGAACGTTGGAAAAGCAAGCTGACCATCCTCGAGATCAACAGGAAAGTCGATCCGCCTCGACTCGTCGAGCTTCCCAAACGGCAGATCCGCGAATTATGGCGTGAAAAAGCGCCTAAATTGACTCTGCCGGCATCGCCGGGAGCCACGCGCATGGCCGAACGGATCATCTCCACGGCCCCCGACGCGATCGATCTCATCTATTCGAGGCAGGGCGAGACTCTCCGGTTCAACGGGCTTCCATTTGCGCGGGTGAGAACGATCATGGGCATCGAAAAGGCGTGGTTCGGCCTCGGGCGTGACAGGCGTCTTTTGACCGACGATAACTGGGACGATCTCGAGGAACTCGTCTCGTCG
>CAYSMU010000111.1:7860-8456 GCA_964432145.1 uncultured Chloracidobacterium sp. | reverse complement strand
GCGGGCTTACGCAATATCAGGCTCCAACCACCTCGGAATCCTCGACCAAATACGGTGTCACAGCCGGACGGTCTATATCTTCCGCCAGCACCTTGGCGATCACCGGAAGCGAAAGCGAACGTGTTTTGCCGATCCCCGGAACCGCCTTCCCTTTGGCATAAACGTCGTGGCGCCCATGCTCCTTATACCAATCAGCGAGCGAAGCGGTCTTGTGCATCTCCTCGATGATCTGCCGCCATCCGACGCCAGTGTTGTACGCGCAGAACGAGATCTCGCCCTCCTGCGTGCCGTACGGGATAACGCACATCTCGGTGCGTCGAAAATCGTAAGTAAACAGGTCCTGGAACCACATTCCCTCGACACAGAGAACACGCCAAACGTCGTCCTCTTTACGTTCGACCTGCATGCGGTCGTTACGGTCGGAGTTTGACGTCGTCGAGCTTGGCTTGAAAAGATTGAGGATCTGCGAGATCGGGAATCCTTCCGGAGCATGCGAAGCGTCATAGTTTCGCATGATCGCCATCGCGAGCTGTGCCATCGTCAGCTTTTTGCCGCGTGCCGTGTCCGTGATCTTCGCGACGTCCTTCATGAACTGC
>CAYSMU010000111.1:0-7850 GCA_964432145.1 uncultured Chloracidobacterium sp. | reverse complement strand
TGTTGTTAACGACGATGAGCGTGAAAATGCCGCAGTTAGGGTGGCAATTGCACGACGACCAGCCCCACGGAGCGTCTGCTCCCTGCAGCATGTCCATTACGGACGTGAACGCCGAATAACTCGAGAGCGGGAACCAATCGCGCAGCGGTTCGAGCACGCCGCCGAGCTGATCCTTGAGGTCGTGGGTCATTCCGGCGAGAGTGTATCGCTGGTCTTTACGGTCCTTGTCCGAAACGTCCTCGTCGCGTCCGGTAAAACTCACAGGCTGAAACGCGATCGTCTGTACCTTGTCGATATTCTCGGCGGCGAACTTTACGATCGAGCCGATGCCCTTGTTATTCCAGGAGTTGACGATCGTGGTGACAAGCGTGACCTTGATGCCGACCGAGGCGAGATTCTCGATCGCCTTTAGCTTCACATCGAAGAGGTTGCCGACGCCGCGGTGCTGGTTGTCCTCTTCGTTGGTGCCGTCGAACTGCAGATAAACGCCGTGCTGTCCGGCCTCTTTCGCGGCCTTGCAAAACTCGATGTCCTCCGCGTAGCGAATGCCGTTGGTCGCCGCCAGAATGCGGTAGAAACCTACTTTCTTGGCATACGCGACGGCGTCCAAAAAGTACGGCGAAAGCGTCGGCTCGCCGCCCGAGAACAGGATGATGATCTGGCGTTTCGGCTTGAACGAGACCGCTCGATCAAGGATCGCCTTCGTGTCCTCAAATGTCGGTTCGTGCACGTATCCGACCTGATTCGCGTCCATGAAGCAGGGGTTGCACATCATGTTGCAGCGGTTTGTCAGGTCGACAGTGAGAACCGCTCCGCGGCCGAATTTGATATCGCTCGTGCCGTGATGATGAACGTGATCGTCCTCAGCCGACTTGAAGTCGCGGCCGAAAAAGAGCGATTCGATGCGTTCGAGAAACTTAGCGTCGGTAGCCAGAACATCTTCGAACATGCCGTGCGTCGGGCACTCCTTTCGCATGATGACCTGGCCGTTCTCCTCGACGATCTGTGCCTTGATCTCGCCCGGATGGGCATCCATCAGAATGTTCAGAGGAATATCGCCGGAGATAACGCCGTTGCGGACGGATTTTACGCACGCCGGACAAAGCGAATCGGTCTCACGCGGAAAACCGAGCGGTGGGGCTGTGCGTTCGTAAGATTTTAGAAGCGGTTCGGCTGCCCACTTCGGCTGGATAGACTTGCCCTCTGGCAATGCCGTATTTACGGCCTGAAAGGCCTTCCAACCAAGGTCCGCCATCTTCGAGACAGCCTTTGAGCCCTTTCGACCGTTTCCCTTACCTTCACCACGTCTGAAGTTGTCGCTGAACATAATCTAAATGTTGCTCGCACTCGTCCTGATTAACCTTAAAAGGATATCAGAATCTACAGCTCGATTCTAGCCTTACCGGAAGCCACAGATCACTCAAAGGATGACCGACCGCAATCGACGCCGACGACGCAGGCCGTTTTGATATTCCATAGACTTACCTTTTCCATCCGTTCCCTATTTTCACCATTTCGCATGGATGGCCGTGTTCAATCTGTTCAAATGTGAATTGAACATGATCTGGCCGGCCCGAGCCATTGTAACATCTTTATTATCAATAACTTACGTCTCCCCAGTCACCCAAATCCGAGTCGTGTTCAATGTTCAATCGTTTTTTCGCATAAACATCGCAATTTCCTCAGTATTTTCGCATTTTTGGCAAAATCAGGTATTGAACATAGCATTTTTGTTGCATAGATAGCAATATCTTTCTCAGATGCATTCCGCAGGCACGCCTCAGGAGAATATCAGCGATCCGTACGGACCTGCGTCGTCCGCACCCGAATAAGTTTGGCGTCTCGTAGAACTCAGTTTTTGGGCACAAAAACGCCGGAAAGGAGGAAAGCCCTTTCCGGCGATGAAAACCCGCATCCGCGAAGCCTCACATGAGAGGCCAACCCCATATCAGGGAATATATTTTTTTGGTATCGGTAGATCGCTGGCCACACCGAAACTCCGGATCCCGATCCCCGAGGTCGACTGGAAAACGTACCAGACGCCGCCGCGGTAAACTCCTATGTCATCCACACCGTCGCCGTCAAAATCACCCGGAACCGGTACGTCTCCTGCAAGGCCAAAATTGTCGATTCGCACCTGACTGTTTGAACTTCGCAGGATGAACCAGGCACCGTTTCTAAACACGGCAATGTCGTCCTTGTTATCGCCGTCATAGTCTGCCGGAACCGGGTTATCGCTTGCCAGGCCAAAATTGACCGCGGTAAAGTTCTGCGACGGAATGCCGGTGTGGCGGGCGATGTACCAGTTGCCCTGATTCGGACGGAAAACCGCAAGATTTGTACGGCCGTCTCCGTCGTTGTCCATGGACATCGGCACATCGCCGACCGAACCGAATTGCTGTACAGAAACTCCCGCACCCGAGCTGAAGTAGGTGTACCAATTGGTATCGCTCGGACGCCAAACGGTCAGATCGGCCTTCGCGTCGCCATCGTAATCACCGACGATGGGGATATCGTTTGGCGAACCCCATCGGCCGGTCGTTACGGTGCTCGTCGCGCTATTGAATATATAATACGACGAGCCGCCGGCGTCATTACCACGCCATACCGCGAAATCGGTCTTGGCGTCGCCGTCATAATCGCCCGGAACAGGGATGTCGGTACCGACCCCCCACGTCTGTGCCCTTACGCCCGCGGTCGAGCGGTGAACCCACCATGAGCCGTCCGACGGGCGAAATATCGAGAGATCGCTTCGGCCGTCACCGTCAAAATCGGCACGCGATAGGGGCGTCGAGAGCGGATGCTCCCACATTCCCCGACCGTGCGTTGCGATACGGAGTTTCAGCGGGTTGATATTTGTTATCGCCATGTCGAAGATGGCGACGCGCGGCAACCCCGTCCCTAAAGGCGTCCAATTCGCACCGGCATCGGACGAGGAATAGACGCCAATGTCCGTTCCCGCGTAGAGATTATTCGGATTTATCGGATCGACGACGAATGCACTTACCGGAACTTGAGGAATGCCGTTCGAGACCGAGGTCCAGGTTGGTTGTGCTGCGGAAAGGTTGTTCGTTCGCCACACGTTCGTCGTGCCGAATGTCGCCAGTGTAACGTAGGCACGTTCCGGGTTCTGTGGATCGACTACGGCGCGGGCAACATAGTTGTTGGGCACGTTATTCAACGGATCCAGGTCGACGAGGGTGGTCGCACCTGTTGTCGTCCCGAATATCGAGCCGTTATTCATGCCGACGATCCTGATATTGTCGTTCTGCGGCGAGATGCCGATCGAACTGAGAGCCGTACCAAACGCCTGGCTGACCTGCGTATGTGTCGTCCCCTGATCAGTTGAACGATAGAGCCGGTCAGAGCCGAAATACACCGAGTTTGGATTGCCCGGCCCCTGTTCGAGCGGGGCGTAGAACAGGACGGTCGCATCGCAGTTTATTCCGTTATTAGGGGTCGAGCTAAAGCACCCTCTCACGCCCCACCCCGCTGTGCTCTGAGCCGTGGACGTCCGTGTCGCATAGCCGACCTGAGAACCGCCGGATGTAAAATACGCATGATATTGTCGAGCAGTCGTCGTGTCCGCGGCATTCTGATCGATAAGCGTAAATCCCCCGTCACCGCCATCCACGCGGAACCACGTCGAACCCGGGAAATACATATTCGTGCCGTTATCCTGGGTGCCTCCGATCGTAAAATTCGGATCTGTCGGATGGACCGCGATACTCATGAACTGGGTCGCACTGAAGGTTGTATTGTTAAGCGAACTCCATGAGATGGTGGCCGCGTTCACATCGGTCGTTCGATAAATACCGCCGTCCGAGCCAAAGTAAACGATAGCGGGATTCGAGGGAGCGACAGCGATCGCATGAGAATCCACGTGGAGGCCCTGAGCTGAGGCAGTATTCGAGGTAAAGGTCACGCCGCTGTCGGTAGAGCGCCCAAATGCAAGCGTCGGCGAACCGCCCAGGAAGAGCTTTGTCGCGTTGGTCGGGTCGACTGCCACAGCGATATCGTAAAAGCACTGAGGCGTGCAGAAGTTATTATCGATCTGCTGGTTCCAGGTAGCTCCGCCGTCTGTGGACCTGAGCACGCGGCCGCCCAGATTCCCTACGGCCGCATAAAATGTCGCATCTGCATCGCCCGCAGGATGGATCGCGGCAAATTCCGCGGTCAATTCGCTGGTCGATGTGCTGCTGAATGTGGCGGTCTGAGAAAAGGTAACAGTTGTCGGGTCTGCGTTAAGAGCATTAGTCGAACGGAAGAGGCCGCCGCCGTTGAATACCGAGTTTGCAACCAGAATATTCGGGTTCGACGGGTCGATCGCAATATCGCGGACGCTGGAATTCGTGTTGGCCGCAAGGCCGGTCAGTTTTGCGAAGGTCGGGCTTGCCGTCGCCGCGTTGGTCGAACGATAAACACCTCTGGATGGAAGGACATTATTAGCCTGGCCCCCGATGCCGCCGACACCCGATGTCGAAGCCACGAATATCGTATTAGGATCGGTCGGATGAACGATGATCTCGCCGATGCCGCGGCCCGTAAATACGTCAGCGTTCACGGCGTCCTTATTAAACGGGCCGTTAAGAGTAGCGGTCGTACTGGCGTTCTCTATACGATAAACGCCGACGCCGAAAAAGCAGTCGGCGCAAAAGCCGGATTCTCCGGTTCCTACATAGAGGATCTCGGGATTTGAAGGGGCGAGTGCCAATGCCCCGATGGCCAGCGAAAGAGCATTATCCATCAGCGCGACCCATGTCGTTCCGCCGTTGGTCGAACGATATAGGCCGCCCTGGGCCGTGCCGACATAAACTATGTCCGGATTTGTCGGGTGGACGGCTATAGACAAAACGCGGCCGCTGGCGGGGGTCGCCGACCCTGTGCCGACCTGCGCATTCGGGATCGGTGACGGGCCGATCGGGCTCCATGCAGCAAGCAGAGCCGTCTTCGCACGCGATGCCGGCAGATCGAATCGTGCCTCTTCCTGACGGTCAAGCAGATCGACGGCCTTAGGTCGGGCCTGTGGATCGACGTCCTGGCCCTTGTGGAGGCCCCTCTTCATTCCGATGCCGTCGGCACGCATCTGCATGAATTCTTCTTTGGAGACACCCGCTTTCAAATATGACGGCATGTCCGGATCGTCGTTATCAAGGTCAAACAATTGAGCGCCCGCCTGACGGAGCGAGTCCCAACCGAGCGCGAGGCCCAAAGTTAAACCAAAAGCAAGCAACAGCACTATGACCTTTTTCATTTTTTACTCCTTGTATGAACCAGAAGACTCTCCTTCTACCCGTTACGGCCCCAAAAACCGGTAGATCAAGAGCGCGATAGCGAGTCGGTGATCTCGAGATTTGAGAAGGAAGAGTTTTTGGAAACAATTAACCTTTTAGCACAAAATGCGATGAAAAGTAAGCTGGTCAGGCAGATGTTCCGAGAGTGGACGAAGGAATTATTCGCCGATAAAGCTTAGGCAGCCATCATTATTTGTATTTCATGAGATCGTAACCACCCGTCCTTCGTTGTCCGATCTTCTTGCGGCATCCAGCACGCGCTGAATGCGAACGCCATCGCCAAATGTCGCCGCATATTCGACAGTTGTGTCTCCGCGGCGAAGAGCGTCGATTATCCGTGGGGCGAATTCCAAAAAGGCACGTGCAAATCCAGTGTCAGGCATGCCGGGCATCGGCGTGCCCAGCGCTACTTCGACCGCCGTCCATTCTGATTCGCCGGGCCTCGTGATGAATAGTTCACCGAGGTGCTCGATACGCATTGCACCGTCGGTGCCGTGGAGCTCGATGGCATTGCGATAGTGCGGCCCCTCGGTCATTGAAACGGAAATGGTGCCGGTCGCGTTGTCCGTCAAGTCACCATCTGCAAAACGCACGATCAGATTAGACTCGTCATCGCTCGTAACAAGGCGCTCGGTGCCGCTCTCATCGGCCCGGTGCCGGATGTGAGTCTGCAACTGGCAGTAAACACTTGAGATATCCGACCCGAGCAGCCATTGGAGTGAATCGATACAGTGGGAACCGATCGCCCCGAGGGCTCCACCGCCGACTGCCGCATCAGACCACCAGTCCCAGGCTACGGCCGGATCGCCGCGGTGAGGGGCGTGAAATATCGCCTTGGCGTGCCGAACTTTGCCTATCGCCCATTCGCGAAGCATTCGATGTGCGATCAGGCGGCCGGGTTGAAATCGGAGCTCGTGATCAATACAGGCGAAGATCCCGCCTGCTTCTGCGGCAAGGGTCAACTCTTCGGCCTCAGCGACATTCATCGCCATTGGCTTCTCGCATAGAATATGTTTGCCGTGCTCGATCGCGAATAGTGCCATCTCTCTATGCAGATTGGGCGGCGTTGTTATGCAAACCAGATCGACTTCGGGATGGAGGATCGTGTCACGCCAATCGTTGGTCAAATGGCCGATACCGAACTCGTCCGCGGTCAACTGAGCATTTTCGAGCCTTCTACTTGCGACCGACAACACCGCGGCCCCTTCACACGACAGAAATGCCGGTATCTGCACTCTGCGGGCAAATCCGGTGCCGATCATTCCAATACCGACTTTATCGCTCATTCCGATGCAGAATAACAAAAAAAGCGTAAGGATCGAGCCTTACACTTGTCTAGATCCAGATCTCGCCCTAGGTCAGTCAGCCCCGAGTTCAACCGTTCTGGAGGAGTTCTTCATTCGGCGGTTGCCATACTTGAGAAATGTCTCATACGTCTCTTTGTCAGCACCGTCGAGGCTCGTGATATTTGCTCCAACCAGGAACCGCTCGACAGAAATGTGGACCCCGACCTTCTCATACCTGCAGCCAAGAGCCCGCAGATATACTTTTCCGTTGGGCAGATCGATCTCGACATTAAGCGGCCTGTCCTGGCCGACAAGATATTTCTCCTTGAGACGAATAACCGGCACAACAAATCCGATGCCGGTGCGGCTGATATCCTCGGTTTCACCCAGTATGCACGCCGAACGCGCGGCTTCGCGTGCTCGTTCCGAGTTGATCTCAGGATCGAACCATATCTTCACCGGCGCCTTGTGATGACGGCGTGCCGGCACCATCTGACCGCGCAGGGTACGGTTGAATCTGTTTATCAGTTCACGGATCATTCGAAAATTTTGGGGTAAAGCTTCAAAAGCATAAGGTATAAACCTATTTTTCGAAAATATCAACAGAAAAATGAGCTTTAACAGCTATTTAAGGTTTCAAGGCCCGGCCTCCGTTGTCTTTTCCGTTAACGATCGAGATACCTTTCGGATCAAGCGTCAGAAGAAATGACCGCACACCGGACTTCTTATATGTCGCGGGCGTGGCGGTGGCAAAGTAGCTTTTTCTGTCGCCGGCCAGATATACGGCGTAGACATACCCGGTCGATTCGCTTGACCTCACATCCTCAGGCAGCAGGCCCGCTCCTACCAGGGTTTGTATATCAGAATAGAAACCGCCATTTTGCAGCGAGTGAGCAAGTTGAGACTTTGAGATGCGTTCGAGCATCCGCTTTGCTTCTTCCTCATGAGTATCAATTCGAAGGTTGTAAAAGTAGTTTTTCCCTTCTGCCTTGATCTTCCTAGCCGACTCCTCGTCGGCGGTCTGAATGATCCAAACGTTGTTCGCTTTTCGAAGCTTGATCGTCTGGATCTCATTCTTATCACCGTCAGAATTAGGCAGGTTTGCCGTAACAGTTGCCTGGTCGCCGGTTATGATCTCGCCATTTATCTCAACCTCGGCAGGTACCTGGCCAGCGATCTCGGCAAAATCCAAGGAGAAATCGTTGAGTTCGGCTTCGGTGAGGCTTTCGATCGCAGGCCGGAGATTAGTAAGGAACATCGCCTCGCGAAA
>CAYSMU010000110.1:0-8457 GCA_964432145.1 uncultured Chloracidobacterium sp. | reverse complement strand
ACCGTGGCCAGCTCCGGTATCGTGGCAGCCGCCGCGGTCAGCGTGTCGTCGGCGGTCGCCCGGCTTTCGGAACTAGGTGATGCGGCCGGCGGATACTGTGACATTAGGGACGAGCTGCAAGTGAGGTCGTTGTTGGATGATTGTGATCGAGTCTTCGGCGGGATCGATATTCTGGTAAACAACGCAGGTGTTGGCATCATGCGAAAGACCGTCGAGGAGATCACGCCGGAGGAATTCCGGCAGACGATCGAGACGAATCTCCTCGGAACATACTACGCCTGTCATTACGCGATCCCGATGATGAAGAGCCGCGGCGGCGGCTACATCATAAATATCTCGTCGCTTGCGGGCCAGAATCCGCATCCCGGAATGGCCGCTTACAATGCGTCGAAGTTTGGCCTTAATGGCTTTACCGAGGCGATGATGCAAGAGGTGCGGCACGACGACATAAAGGTCAGCTATATATGTCCGGGCAGTGTGAACACGGAATTCGGGGGCGACAAGGTCAGCGACGAGAAGGCGTGGCAAATACAGCCTGAGGACATCGCTCAGGTAGCGATCGATCTTCTCAATATGGATCCACGGGTGCTTCCGAGCAAGGTCGAGATTCGCCCGAGCAAGCCGCCGGTCCGTTAAGCTGTAACCGAAATGCCGACGGCCTCAATGATCTTGTCCATGGCCGCGTCGTTGAAAGGTTTGACAAGATAATCGGTCGCTCCGAGGTTGAGTGCCCTTTCGCGATGCTCAGGGCCATCGAGCGAGCTGACCATAACGACCGGTATGTGGCCGAAATTCTCGTCTGTTTTGACATATTCGAGAAACTCCCAGCCGTCGATCTGGGGCATTTCAATGTCGGAGAGGATCAGGTCGGGCTCGATCGTTCCGTTGAGAAGCAGCTCGAGGGCGTCGGCCCCATTGTCCGCGGTGATCGCCCGCATACCGGCTTTTTCAACTATTTTAGTTACCTTGTGGCGGACGCTGGCGCTGTCGTCAACGATCAGAGCAAGCGGGGCTAATGACCCCGAAGCCGTCCCTTCCGCCGGGCCCGACGCGGTATTGGCGTGGTGATCGGCGGCAATCGGCATAAGAATGGTAAAGGTTGTGCCGAGACGCGGTTTTGATTCTACGTGGACCGAGCCGCCGAGTTTCTCGACAGCATCTTTGACAATGCTCATTCCGATGCCTCGGCCGGAGTTGAGGTTAACTGAGTCGCTGGTGGTAAGGCCGCGATCGAAAATTAGCATCATCGCGTCGCGATCGCCGAGATCCTCAGCGGATTCCGGGGAGATGAGCTTGGCGGAGATCGCCTTTTCTTTGAGCTTGGCTATGGAAATGCCACCGCCGTCATCGGATACAACCAGAACTATCGCCTCGCTGTCAGCCTCGATATTCACTGTGACGGTGCCGGTCTCGGGTTTACCGATCAGGCGGCGGGTATCGGGCGACTCGATGCCATGGACAACGGCGTTCTTCAGTAAGTGAAGCAGGGGTTCGATCAACGAATCGATGATCTGGGTATCGATCTCGACATCCGCGTTGTGAAGTTCGATCCTGGCTTTCTTGCCTTCGTCGGTGCAGGTGGTCTGAACGGTTCGATTTAATCTGGTTTCAAGAGTGCCAAACCGGACCATGCGAATGCGGAGCAACTTCGTGTGGAGTTCGTCGGTAAGCCTTAACTGGGCGTCGAATATCGAATTAAGATTCGCAACCGTGTCCTTCAGGGCAACGTCCGCGGCGTGGAGATCGCTAAAACGTTCGGTGAGCGCGGACCGGTTTACCACCAGGCTGTGCGAGAGTTTAATGAGTTCGTCGAGCCGGTCGAGCGAGACCCTGACGATCGGTCTGGAAGGGCGATAGGCGTCCGAGCCAGACGAGCCGGAGCTGTGAGAATCGTCGGCACTTGGGCCGCGGGCAAGGGTGATGGGCTTAGTATCCGTTGCCAGCGCGGAATTCGCCGCCTCGTACATGTAGGAAAGGTCGGTATTTTCGTCCGCCTCTTTTGAATCGACTATCGAGCGGAGTCGGTCCGCCGATGCTGACAGGAAAGCCGTCAATTCAGCTGAGGCGGGCGATCGGATCTCGACCGTTTTGTCGAGCAGGTCCTCCATTCGATGGGCAATAGCGGCGGCATCGCTAAGGCCCACGATGCCTGCGGCTCCTTTGAAGGTGTGCGCATGCCGGCGGACCTCCCAAAGTGCATTATTGTCGGAAGGCGATGAAGCAAGTATCTCAAGATTGTGAACTATCTGGCCGAGGAGGTCGTTGGCTTCTGTTCGGAAAACGTCGAGTGTCTCTTCATCCACGTCCAGGTCCTCACAGACCCAGGTGTCCTTTGGTTCAATAGGGACCAATTCGGAAAACGAGGCGTCGATGAATCCCGACACGTCATCGGGAAACTCTTCGGATCCCGTCCGGAACTGCCAGACAGCTTCTTCGATCTGAGTAATGATATCGAGTGTGGAAAAGGCCGAGGCTGTCGCACGCCCGGGAGATGCGGCAAGTGAGTCGATCTCCAGGATCGCGTTCCCCGTAAGGGTCTCGACCTTGGCCAGGCCGGCTGATCGGGCCTCGTCCCTGAGGCGAGCCAATTCCTGATCAAGCGATGAAAGATCGGATGCATCTCCGGTTTGCGCAATGATGAGCAGACTGCTTCTTATCGAAGCAAGTCCGCTCTCGGCTTTTGTAATGAAGGATTGAATTTTGTTGCGGTCCATGCGCTGCCGCTCGGGATCGGCGGCCCTGCTTAGGTCATTCGAACTAGGCTTCTGGCCGAAGGTATGTTTCCAGAGCTTTCATAAGTGTTTCAGGGCCAAAGGGCTTTGTGACATAACCGGTAGATCCGGCCATGCGTCCCCTGACCTTGTCGAAGAAACCATCTTTGCCTGAGATCATGACAACTGGCAGATCTTTTGCACTCGGATTCGAACGGATCTGTTTACAGACCTCGTAACCGTCCATCCTCGGCATTGTGATGTCCAGAAGGACGAGGTCGGGCGTGAGGTCCTCCAGCCTTTCCAGCGCTTCGACGCCGTCAGAAGCACAAATGACCACGTGGCCGGATTTCTCCAGTTTGCCCGAAATGAGTTTACGAACTGTAGGGCTATCGTCTACGACAAGGATCGTCTTGCCTGTAGGCTGCGTCTCGTGGAGTTCATTTTGCCTTTGTATCTCGTCAAGGCGGATCGCGATCGCGTTTACTTTGCCCGATAGGATCACATCGTTTGGATCAAGCCTGGAGGCTTCCTGGAGATACCTGAGCCCGGCCTCCAGATCGCCAAGGCAAAAATGTCCGATGCCGAGGAACGTTAGCTCCTCCACATTGAATTCGCGGAGATTCCACTCGGCTTCCATTTGGGTGACGGCCGTCTGGATCGCTTCGCGGTCAGAGCCGGTTACATTTAGCAGGGCCTCGAGATCTGAAAGAGAAAGTGGTGCTCGGCAGGAACCGCATTCGAACGCCTGTTCCGCAAGGCCCGAGCGGCAGAACGGACAGGTCGCCTGTGTAGGAGCGTCTAGTACGTCAAATGCGGCCAAGGTCGGCTCTTCAGCCGGCTGGCTCGATTCTACTTCGTTGGCTGTTGGCTCGTGGTCACCGAGGGCGACTCCGAACTCTGGCTCATTGTAAGAGGCGACGATCGTCGCGAATGGATCCAGCCTTTCAACGGTCTCGTTTTCCGGATCGGCGATCGGATCTACCGTACCAAACATCTCCTCGGCCGAGCGGACGGGCATCGGCTCAGCCTCATACTCAGCCGCAGTAAGGTCTGGTGTATCCGACGTCGCCAATTCAGATTCGACATCTCCAGATGGATCGGTGGAAAAACCAACTGCGTCATGGTCGTGCTCGATAACAGTGGGATCGTGCTCATCGGCTTCGGTTTCGGCAGCTTCGGCCGAAATTTCCTTCGACGCCCCGAAAGTCAGGGCCAGAAATGCGAGGCCCGAGCGGGCAGCAGTATTTTCCGGATCGATCTCGAGAGCTTTCTCCAACGCCTCGATCTTCTGCTCGACGCCGATTGATAGATGAGATCTCAGTATCCACGCCTCAACGGAGCGGGGTTCTTCGTCAAGATAAGCTTCAAGTATCTCGGAAGCTTTAGCGTGGTCTCCTGAGAGGGCTGCTTGCTTTGCTTCTTCAAAGGCGGCCTGCGAACGCGCGGCATGTATCGCGGCTATTTTCGCCGAAGCCTCTTGATGAGCCGGATCTGCTTCGAGAACACGGGCAAATAGCTCAAGCCGTTCGTCGTCGTTGTCTGACATCTCGCCTTTCAGGAACCATGCGGCGGAATTGCCAGTGTCATACTCAAGTGCCTGTTCGACGCATCTTTCTGCCAGCGACAGTGAACCCTGCTCGTATGCTACGGTCGCCCGTTGGACAAATGTCTTTGAGAGGAGTGACCTTGTCGCGTGTCGCCATTCGATAGCTCTCGAGTTATCAGGATTGATATTCAATACGCGATCGAGGAATGCCAGCAGTTCCTCGGGGTATTCGCTAATGGATGCTAACCACATCCACGCGTCCTCAGAATTTGGATCTATTGCCGATGCCTGCGAGAGGAGCTTCCTTGCGGATTCACGGTCTCCATTCTGAGCGGCCTCGATCCCTCGTTTCAAGATCGAATCAAGATCGGATGGGCGTCCGAAGTCCGTTTCTTCAAAGGCTTCGTTGGCAACGTGCGGAATAGCGCTAATGCTAGTTTCGAATTCAAGTCTCATATAGAAATTTCAAACGAAATTGGTAGGATTGGGAGGCGACCAGACGGACTTCGCCCATTTCTATGGACTCTTAAAAGCAATCTCAGTGCCACCAAGCCAGGTAAAAGGGATTCTGTAGTAATATCTGAAAGTGCTGGAAATACTGGGCGAAAAATTACGGGGCGTTCCCGAATGAGACTGGACGTTGCGGTTCCGGCCCGAATTTGACAAATTTTGTCAGTAGATCCCTGACAAAATCTCGTAAGTTACTTGGAATCGGCAATGTTGGCTGAACCAGAACAGTTTGATGTCTTGATATTGGGCGGAGGGCCTGCGGGCATGGCTGCAGCTCTATGGTGTGTTGATCTCGGACTCAGGGCAATGCTGTTCGAAAAATCGGGCAAGCTAGGAGGGCAATTGGCGTCCATCTACAACCCGATCGACAATTACCTCGGTCTTCGAGCGGCGAACGGTCAGCAGATGCTTGAAGATTTTCTGGCCAGCCTCGAAGGGCGGGAGTTTGACCGGCGACTTGATGTCGAGGTTGACGCGATCGATCTCGAAACTAAGACTGTTCTAACCCGCGGCCAAGAGCTCATAACAGCCCGATCGATCGTCATAGCCACAGGTGTTCGGCGCAGAGAGCTTAATATTGCAGGGGAAAAGGAATTCGTTGGGAGAGGAATACTGCGTTCCGGAGCGGAATCAAGGGAACATGTTGGGGGACAAGTGGTCCTGATCGTTGGCGGGGGAGATGCTGCTTTAGAGAACGCTTTGATCTTGAGCGAAAAGGCGGAACGTGTGATTGTTGTGCACCGGCGCGCGAGTCCTTCCGCTCGGGGCGAATTCGTTCGGGAACTCGCGGGACGCGATAATGTGCAGTTTGTTCCCAACACGAAACTGGCTCTGATCCACGGGAACGAACGAGTCACCGATGTTAGGCTCTCGAACGTATCGTCCGGTATCGAATATGACATGCCGGTGGACCTGGTCCTGGTCAGGATCGGGGTTGAGCCGAATAGCGAATTGTTCCTTGGGCAGATCGATCATGATGGTAATGGCTTCATAAAGGTCGATGCGGAAGCAAAAACGAGCATTTCCGGCGTTTACGCGATCGGCGACGTAGCCAACCGTGTTTCGCCGACTATCAGTACCGCCGTCGGAATGGCAGCGACCGCCGTAAAGTCAATCGCAGCCTCGCTCGTTGGACGTTATCCAATTTCCTGAAGAATTCTACGAGAAAGTAGCTTGCCATGGTCTCGTCGTCAGGATCTGGTGAATTTCTCGGGCCATTGCTTGTCGGGCCTGTATCTCGTGTCACACTCCCCGGACTGCGACTTTTTCTGCATATTTTAGCTCTCATTTGAGTTTTGAAAGTCAAAACCAACGCGATTACGGCGTGTTTGGCATAGTGGATGCATTCCGCAGGTTGTTCTCACTCAAAAACTGTGGTATTAAAACTAGCACCACATATTAACTTTCGCATTTCGTCCGCAGGATGTTCTTGCGCCCGATGCAGTTTTGATAGCTCATCAGAGCGTTTCGGCCAGGAAATCGACAGCGGTCTTGGATATAACGATCGGATCCCGGAGATCTCTTCGTGATCTGACCTAAATTGATGGAGGAAAACAACATGAAGGCAAGCAAATTGGTCGGTAGATTCCTCGCGGTCGTGTTAGTAACCGCTTTTCTCTCGATTGCGGCTGCGGCGCAGGTAGGAACTTCGACCGTTAAGGGCACCGTTACAGATCAACAGGGGAATGTTGTAGCCGGTGCTACGGTTAGGCTAATCAGTACGCAAGGTTCGACTCGTACAGCAACGACGAATGACAGTGGCGTATATCAGTTCCCGTCTATACAGACCGGCAGCTATCGTCTTGAGGTTGAGATGACCGGCTTCAAAAAGGCGAGTGTCTCCAGCTTCCAGGCTTTGGTTGACACCTCGGCCGAGGTCAACGTCAAACTCGAGATCGGACAAGTCACGGAGGTTGTGAACGTTGATGCCGGGGGTCTTGAGAGCTTGGTAAATACCCAGGACGCGAGTCTTGGAAACAACTTTGTCTCGCGCCAGATCCTTGCACTTCCGCTTCAGGGCCGCAATGTGGCAAACCTTTTGAGCCTTCAGGCGGGTGTAACCCCGGACGGTTCAGTTACGGGCGGACGCTCTGATCAAGCGAACATTACCCTGGACGGTGTGGACGTGAACAATCAGCAGGATGCAAGTGCATTTGCTCCGGTTCTTCGCGTGAATCCCGACTCGGTAGATGAGTTTCGTGTGACGACAGCGAACCCGGATGCCAGTAAAGGGCGTTCATCGGGAGCGCAGATCTCGCTGATCACTGAAAGCGGGTCTAATTCGTTCAATGGTGCTCTTTATGAGTATCACCGCAACACAGTAACGACCGCGAATGATTGGTTTAATAACGCCGCTGGCAATTACGGTCCCAACGATGCCGCCGTGCTTGCCGGGCGGGCAAAAGTTGGCGATGATCGTGTACCGCGTCCTCAGCTCCTTCGAAATCTCTTTGGCGGTAGAATTGGCGGCCCGATCGTGAAGGACCGAATGTTCTTCTTTTACAACTACGAGGGAATGCGTGAGGCGAAAGGAACCTCGAGGGTCCAGACCGTGCCCACCGCGAGCCTTGGCGCAGGCAATATTCAGTTTGTCGACAACACGGGCCAGTCATGGACGATAACTACGCCGCAAATCAACACCTTTACGCTCACGGGCGGAACCGCGGCCGGACCGGTCGTTGACGTTAATCCTTTGGTTCCGACCCTCTTTTCGGCGGTTGCGAACCGTTATCGCGTAAATGATAACACGGTCGGAGACGGCCGTAATACGGGAGGATTCCGATTCAATGCTCCGGCTCCCGTGAAGCAGAATGCTCACACGGCTCGTATCGACTGGAGCGTAACTCGCGATCAGAAGCACCAGGTCTCATTCCGTGGGAATTACCAGCAGGATATTACCGGTGCTGCACCATTTTTCCCGGATACACCACCGACCAACACATGGAGCCATCCGCTAGGTCTTTCTGCGACGCATACCTGGTTGATGAGTTCGAATTTGACCAATCGCTTCAGTTATGGACTCACTCGGCTTGCATTCAGCAATCAGGGCGATTCGGCTGATCCGACGATCACTTTCAGATACATCTTCCAGCCGAGGGCTTTTGCGCGTACCTTTAGCCGTACGAACCCGACCCAGAATTATACTGATGACCTGACGTGGATCAAGGGAAATCACACGATCCAATTTGGAACGAATATTCGGTTCATCAAGAATAGCCGCACGAGTTTTGCACGTGCATTCGATAATGCGATCACCAACCCCAGCGCCTATCAGAGCAATGTGGCTAGGACCGTTATCAATCAGTACATCACCGCTCAGACAGGTTCTACGCGGTCCGTCGCCTCTGCCTGGGATGTACCAACCCAGGGTGCATTGGTGGCACTACTTGGACGGTTGAATGGCTACGGAGCCAACTTCAACTTTGACACGTCTGGGGCGCTGATCCCGGCTAATACAGGTATCACTCGTATCTTTGAGACCGAGGAATATGACTTCTATGTACAGGATTCATGGAAGATCCGTTCGAACCTGACGTTTACTGCCGGTCTTCGCTATGGACTCAGTATGCCTGTAACTGAAACGCAGGGGTATGAGACCGTTCCGAGCATAGTCCTATCGGACTATCTCGCATATACCGTCGATGCCATGAATCGAGGGATAAACTTCCGCGAGCCACTTTCGGTCCG
>CAYSMU010000109.1:0-8502 GCA_964432145.1 uncultured Chloracidobacterium sp. | reverse complement strand
ACGGTGGCTCATATACCACCATTCTAACTGAAAACAGAGATGAACTTAATGATACTTGGAGGGAAGATTCTCGCGGCCCCACTTAAGCGTCGCCGCCATCCACGTGAGTTCGTCGAGAAAACCTGTAACACGTTTTTCGTATGCCGCGTCGAGCAAATTTCCCTGCTCGTCGAATTTTGAGGCAACCGACGGAAAATTGAGATCCGTGAAGCACGCCGCAAGGCCGAGTTCGCGCACCATCGGCACCATTGATTCGATCACCCGCGTACCGCCCCACGGCCCCGAAGAGACCCCGACAAAGGCAACCGCCTTGTGAATATATTCCTTGAGCAGCAGGTCAAGCACGCTTTTCATGGCGCCGGGATAGCCGTGATTGTATTCGGGAGTAACGATCACGAGGCCGTCGGCCCTGATGATCGCGTCCCGCCATTCCGGAAAATCTCCCGCGATCTCCGTGCCGTAGTCGTCAATCGGAAGGTCGAAGTCGCGTACGTCGAAGAGGCGCGTTTCCACTCCGTCACGTTCCTGCATCTTTGCGAGTACCCAGTTTGCGACGTGTTCGCTCTGGCGGTCCTTTCGCGGCGTACCGAGAAGTATCGGAATATTTAAGACCTGTTTCGTCATATTATCGATATTCCCGGGGAACTATACGGTATTCCCCTAAGCGCTCTTTCACCCACTCTCATAATATCTCGCTTCTATCTCGTTGCCGTCAAGATCGCGGAAATACATGGAAATTCCGTTGCCCTTTGCCCCGAAGTTGACCGTTCGGTCCCGCGAAAGCTCGATGTTCCTTTCAGCCAGCCTCTGCCTAAGCGAATCCCATTCGTCGCGTCTTAGGGCAAGGCAAAAGTGATTCAGGTTAGGACGAGCGGCCTTTTGCTCATTGTCGGCAAGCCACATTTGCGGCGGGAAAAGATCGATTATCGTTTGTTCGTTGATCCTGACAGATGGGAATAATACCTCGCCGGAGCGATATTTGTCGAGACGCTCGGTTTCAAGGCCGATGACGTCTACGTAAAACCCTACAGCCGCCTCGACATCGCTCACATTAAGGACAATATGATCAAGTTCCATATAGCCTCCCAACGGCCAAAGCTCCGGCAATCCCTTATGAAGGAATGGCCGCCAGCATCGCCTTCATTTTTTCATGAATGAGGTTGATCGCTTTCAACGGCCGCAGCATTACCTTGAATTCGCAGATCTTACCGTCATCGTTCCATTTCACGATATCAGCTCCGTTTATCGACACACCGTCGATCACAACCTCGAATTCGAGCATTGCATCGCGATCGCCAACGATCTCGCGAACATAGCGAAAGGAATCATTCAGGAACACCTGACAGGCGGCCGTCAGATACATTGAGGTAAGAAATTTCCCGATCTGCGGAGTGTGTACGACGGGAGAATAAAATACCACGTCGGCGGCGAGCAGGCCTTCCAGCAACGCCGGATCCCGGTCGTTCACCACGCGATGCCAAGCCTCGATGGGATGTAATGAACTCACCTGCGTAAATCCTTTGACTAATCTGCACCCAAGACCTGGGCCACAGTTTCCTTCTTTAATCCGCCCTTCCGTTTCCCGTACTCGGCGAGCGAAACCTGCGGGTCGCGCCAGGCGTCAAGATGGCCGACCTGATGAACACACTGGATCGTACAATTTGGTGCACACCATTTTTCGGTGTGATATTCACGGTCCATATCCGCGTGAGTGTACTCGAGAAGGGGGATCCCAGGTGTGCCTCGCTGCTGCGAACACCAGCTCACAATGCCGGCTTCGTCAATATAAAGATAACGGGCACCGGCTCGACACCGCCATTCGTACGTACCGCCGTCAACAAGATAATCCTGGAACCAGTTCCATCGGGCATACGACCGAGCACCTTTTTGCTTGATCTCTTTATAGACCTCTTTTTCACGTGGCGTAAGCCCCTTAAGGAGGCCGTCGCCGTCATGGATGACGCCCACAGTCGATGAAAAACCCAGTTCGCGGGCACGATTGGCGATCTGAAGAGCTTCCTCCGGATTAGCAACGCCGCCGCCGACCACGGAGTTGATATTGACCTTGAACTTGGCGTGGTCGCGAAGATTGACGAGTTTCGCGTCGAGCACTTTCAGGCTCTTTTTCGATACCTCGTCCGGGGTGACATTGTCTATCGATATCTGAAGGTAATCGAGGCCCGCTTCGTTCAACTTTTTGATCTTATCGACCTGGAAGTAATAGCCGTTTGAGATCAGCCCGGCGATCATTCCGTGATGCCTAATGCGGGCAATGATCTCGTAGATCTCGGGGTGCATCATGGGTTCACCACCCGATATCGTGATCACGGAAGAGCCAAATTCCGCTAGCTTATCGATACGCTCGAGCATCACGTCGATCGGTACGGGGTCGCTCGTCTTGTCGTATTCGTTGCAGTAAGTGCAGGCAAGATTACACCGCCGCATCGGCACGATGTGCACGAGCACAGGATGCTTTGTCGACGCGAACGCCTTTACGGTATGTTTCACACCCCGCGTAAACCTGCTGAAACTGCTTGCCTTTGGCATTTATAAACCCCGATCTATTTCAAATCTTTGATTATAGGTTCTCGACAAAGGCATTTCAAACCTACGAAAAAAAGGCCTTGCCATTCCATGGCCCAGGCCCTTGGTCCGATCAGCCTCGGAACATTACATATTTTTGACGACCGTCCCCTTCTTGTAAGTCAACTCAAATGTTTTCCCGTCGATCTTCTTATTCTCATCGACGCCGCTCAACAATATTGTCGTATGATCGCCATTGGCCGCCGCGGTTATCTTTGTCTGTTGGGGCAAACCGGTCCCGTTTATCCATACATCCGCATACCTGAAGTCTGCCCTTCCCTTTGGTTTCAAGATCAGATGAATAGAGGGTGTCCCATCGCTGAGCACCTCCTCCCCAACGTACTCTGCCGTGAAATTTGCCCTGCGCTTTTCGGCTGACATGCCTATAAAGGCAAAAGCGGTTCCGGCCTTTGCACTGCCCTGGGCCTTAGACGTTTTACCTTCGATAGCGAGGTTTCTATAAGGACTGTAGAGCTTGTAGTCATCACCGATCACCTGTATGAATTCTACGATCGGTTCAGTCCAGTTGATCCTGAGGTATCTGGGTCGCCCCGGTTTTTCAGGAAGGTATGCAATGTTCCCTTTGGTCGTGTCCGCGATCCCTAAGCCTGTGTCGGTTTTCACCATCGTGATCTTCGCTTTGAGGGAACTCAGGTTCTGATTGTAGGCATCCAGTCGACTCAGGATCTTCCCCATAGGCCCTTGGGCTCGAGCCTCGGCAATTGCGAAGGCCCCAGTGATCAATATCAGTCCGATTACCGGGGGAACGAAGCGTGATACTCTGACCTTCGAACAGTTAGCCATAACTTACCCGCCCAATCTCTACTGTGGAAAATTCTAAGATCAGGCCTTGATCCGTTTCGCGGAACCGGTGTTCAGTTTGAACATGCTGCCCTTGAGCGAAGGGTTTTTAACGATGTTCGAGAGAAGCACGGTGGTCGAGTCGTCATTCTGCTCGATGACCTTTGCCTGACGGGGCATGCCGTCGCCATCTACCCAAAGCTCTGCCATCTTATAGGTGGTCGCCGATTTAGGACTTAACTGGAGATGCCACGTCTTGATGCCGCCGGTGATCTGTTCTTCGCCGATGTAGCTGACGTTGTAATTGGCCTTAAGCTGGTCCTTTGACATGCTCATGAAACTGAGGGCACCGCCGACCGACGCGCTGTTCTTGGCCTTTTGCGTCTTGCCGTAGATCACCTGCTGAAGTCGAGGGCGATAGAGTTCGTAGTCGTCCCCGATCACCGATATCTGTTCCTCGACCGGTTTCGTCCAATCGACGCGGACGTACATCTTACCGTTGACAACTTTTGAAATATAACTTGTCGAACCGATAGTCGTGTCCGAGACGTTAAGCTGAGGATTATGCTTGACCATCGTCACGCCGGCCGTCATCGTCTTGAGGGCCGCGTTGTGAACGTCCATTCGGCGAAGTATCTCGCCGATAATGTTCTGGCCTTTGGCTTCGGCGGCAAATGACAACGCCGTGAAGCCCAAAATGCACAAGAAAAACAGATTTCTACCTTTAACAGTCATAAAACCAAATCAAGAAGGAATCAAAAGAAAGGCCCCGATCATCTATCAGCAGGTTTGACGGCTGCGGGCGGCGTTTGGTTTGCCAGCGATTCCACCTTGTTGAACCATTCCTTCGGCGTAAGGAAAATAAACGCCATGATCAGGATACACAAAACGTCCCATTGCCAGGACGCACGCTCGTAACTCCAATTGATCACATTCTTCATACGCCAGTTCAATTGACTATGTGTCCGTCCCGCATTTGTATCGTGCGAGAGCAAACGGCAGCTGCCTCGGGATTATGCGTGATCATTATGATCGTCTGATTGAACTTTTCGTTCAGCTCTTTGAACATATCGAGCACGATCTGTGAATTCGTGGTATCGAGATTGCCGGTCGGTTCATCGGCGAGGATGATCGCCGGTGCATTTACGATAGCTCTCGCCAAAGCGACCCGCTGCTGTTCGCCGCCTGATAATTCGAGCGGCTTGTGATGCATTTTATCTTCGAGTTTGAGCAGGCGCAAGACCTCACGCCGCCGGTCCGAATTCTTACTGTGGCTGCCCGTGTGTATCTTTTCCGCGAGACGGAGGTTCCCCTCGGCCGAAAGCGTCGGAAACAGATTAAAACGCTGAAAGACGAAACCTATCTTTCGACGGCGAATGTCGGTTCGCTTTGCATCTGAGACCTTGGCGAGGTCCTCACCGTCGATGATAATGCTGCCGCTCGTCGGGCTTAATAGACCACCGAGCAGATGCAGCAGTGTCGATTTGCCGCAGCCGGAGGGCCCCATGATCGCCACAAACTCGCCTTCCTCGACCTCGAGCGAGACGCCCCGAAGTGCAGGCACATCTAGCTTTCCGATCTTGTATGATTTTTTCAGGTCTACTGTCTGTAGGATTGCCATCTGTGCGGTGGGGACTATTGATATTTCCTGACGGCGATCTTATCGATGCTCGAAGTCGGTTCCTTATTGACCTCGGCAAGCCGTTTGTCAAGATCGATCTCTTCCAGATTCCATGTGTTCTGAAGAACAAACGCGGCATCGGGAAACTTGTTGCCGATCATTACAGCCTCGGGCGACTGATAGGTCAGCTTCATTGCGTACCGTTCTTTCGGCCTCGTCACCTGGATCTCGAGCGGCAGATTTGAGTAGTTCCCCTTAGAGGTCAGAGTCCCCTCCTTGCCGTAAACGATGTCCGATTCGATCTCGCCCGCCGCGTCGAATATCTGCTGACGGGCCAGGCGTATTCCGCCCACACGGTCAAACCAGAACCGGCGCGAGACCCTTAGCGAGCCATCTTCGAGGTTTTCAAACTCGTCAAGCAGATAGTAGCCGCGAGTTACCTTTCTCAGCGGAGACTTGCTGTCGACGGTCGTATCTTCTTCGATCTGAAAGATCGAACTCGTGGTGTAAACGTGGCTGGTATCCGTCGGCCGGACGAGCATCGCGTCGGTAAAGTGCTGCGGCCGCAGATTAGCAAAGGCATTGACCTTTTCTTTTTCGTCCTTGCCGTTTCCCTTGTCCTTTCCTTCGGTATTCAGCGATGTCTGGAGCTTTGAATAGTCGGCTTTGTTGGTGCCCTTGACGAATTTTTTGTACTTGCCGCTGCCGCCATCCTGCAGGATCGCAACGCGAAACTTCTCGCCGTCGGAGGTCATCTGGGCGACATCGGACTTAATGATCGGCACCTGGACCTTGAGCAGGATCTTTCCGGGCCGCTGGACGACAACCTCACCGTCCGCACTCCGATAGACCTCTTTATTCCCGAATTCGGCGAAAGAATTGTCCTCGAATTTCAGGTCCATCTTCGCCCGCATCGAATCGACCCGCGCAAAACGGTTGACCTCTTTTACCAGATCAGCCTGGTTTGCTTTCTCGGTCTTAAGCAAAGTGGCCGTTTTGCTCTCTTTTTTAACGATATTACAGCCCGTGACAAAGACGGCCCCGGCCGCAATCATAGCGAGCGTCAGGTAATGGCTTTTTATCCGGAGAAACTTCATTCGTATCTGATGTACCGGCGTCTCGCGGGAGTTGCCGCACAATATGCGGGCAGCACCTGAGAAACGCATCAAATCGCAGATAATAGCACGTCAAAAACACATATCCTAGCCGCGAAAAGGCGCGTAAACCGGATGAACTGCCGCATCCGCTCACGCGCCTCGATCGACGAAGCTGATCTAGTTGGAGAAAACCCCGCTTCCCCGGGTCAGGTAATCCTGCATCGTATAGGCGAACATGATCGCCAGCCAAAAGAAACTGCCGACGGCCGAGAGCCAGATCAACTTCGGGCTCCAGCGTACGTGCATGAAAAAGAGCATGACGAACGCCATCTTGGTAAACGCGATAAGCAAGGCGACCAGCGTGTTGGCACCGGCAAAAATAAAGTCAAGGTCGATCGTCGCGGCATAATAGGTCAATACCGTGCCGACGATCAAGACGGTAAAAACGCCCAAATAACCGGGAATGCCTATGTGTTCGTGTTCTGAATGATTATCCGACATTCACGTCTCCTAATGCATAAAGTGCCTGCCCAGCAAATAAAGCAGCGGGAACAGGAAGATCCAGACAATGTCAACAAAGTGCCAATAAAGGCCTGACATTTCGACCGGCATATAATAGTCGCCGTTGTAATTGCCCTTGAAGGCGGTCCAGAGCAGCCACGTCATCAGTCCGAGGCCGACGATCATGTGCAGCGCGTGCAGGCCGGTCATTACAAAATAAATGAAGTAGAAGAGCCTGACCTTATCCCGGAATTTATTGATGTCGATCTGTCCGCCCGAGAAATAACCGTTCTTCTCTGATTCAGTAAGAAAGTTCTTGTCCTGGGCCAATTTAACGAGAGAACAATCGGTCCACATGAACTCGCCTTTGGGATTGGCGTGCTCGACGGGCGGGGCATTGTGATCGACTTCCCAGCACGGCTTTTCGTGCCCGGTCTCGTGCGATGCCGACTTGTCCTCTTTGATCTTCTTATTGAGGCCAGCCACCGGCACAAGGCCGTGGTTGTACTTATCGGTATACTCGATGGCCTTCACACCAAGGAAGACCGAACCAAAGAACATTGTCAGTAGGATCAGCACGACCTGAAGCGTTCGATTGCCCTTTTGAGCGTAGTAAACGGTCAGCGCCATCGTCAGCGAGCTGACGATCAGGACGATCGTATTAAGGCCGCCCCAAAATGCGTCGAGGTGGTTACTGCCGGCAGCGAATGCCATCGGATACCGCGACCGAAACACCAGATACGCGGTAAAAAGGCCGCCAAAGAAGAGAATTTCCTGTACGAGGAACATCCACATCCCGATCGAGACGCTCTCTTCCTGCTGGCCCATGTCCTCGAACTGATGTTGGAGGCCGGGCTCGTGATAAACAAACTTGTCAGAATTATGTGCCGACATCTTATTTTAGTTAAAAATTAAAAATTCAAAATTCAAAATATTTTTGCATTTCTAATTTTTCATTTTTAATTAAACTCCTACCGCCTCTCGTTCTCTTGCAGCCTCGAGATCGAGCCCGCTTTCCTCGCCAAATTCGTAGGCTTCCCACGTAACGACCGGCATGGTCTCGAAATTCTCGGTCGGCGGCGGCGAACTCGTGCGCCACTCAAGCCCCGGGTGCATCCACGGATTGTCACCGGCAGCTTTTCCGAAGAAAAGCGAGTGGGTCAAATACACGACCGGCATGATAAGGCCGACACCGAGCACCGAGGCTCCGGCGGTCGAGAATATGTTTAGGACCTGTAATTCCTCTGGATAGGATGCGTAGCGACGCGGCATTCCCTGATATCCGAGGATGAACTGCGGGAAAAATGTCAGGTTGAATCCGACGAAGACGAGCATCGCCGAGATCTTGCCCCAGAATTCCGAGTACATCTTTCCTGTCATCTTGGGCCACCAGTAATGTATGCCGCCAAGATAGGCGATCACCTGGCCGCCGACCATTACGTAATGGAAGTGAGCCACCACAAAATAGGTGTCGGTCAAATGAACCGTCAGGCCGATCGAACCAAGGAACAAACCCGTGAGCCCGCCGATAAGGAACAATCCCAGAAAGCCGATCGCGTAAAGCATCGGCGTATCGTAAGAGATCGACCCTTTGTACATCGTGGCCGTCCAGTTGAACATCTTGATCGCCGACGGTACGGCAACGACCATCGTCAGGAACGAGAAGACCATTCCCGCATAGACCGACTGGCCGCTGACAAACATATGGTGGCCCCAAACCAGGAAGCCGAATACCGCGATGGCGATCGACGAAAACGCAATAAACTCGTAACCGAAGATCTTTTTGCGTGAGAAATTAGAGATCAGCTCTGATATAACTCCCATTCCCGGCAAGATCATGATGTAAACGGCCGGATGCGAATAGAACCAGAACATATGCTGGAACAGGATCGGGTCGCC
>CAYSMU010000108.1:0-8508 GCA_964432145.1 uncultured Chloracidobacterium sp. | reverse complement strand
CAGAAAAACAGGGTGTAGCCGGGGTCTTGTTAGATAAGATCTCGCCGGGCATGTTCCGTCATTTTGACGTAATCGTCGAAGCTAGCGGTTCTGAATCGGGCTTCGCGACGGCGTTGGACCTCGTTCGGCCACGCGGTAAGATCGTCCTCAAATCCACATTCCATGGCGAACCTGCGTGGGCGGCATCGCGCGTGGTCGTGGACGAGATCACGATCGTCGGCTCGCGATGCGGGCGGTTCGCACCCGCCGTTGATCTGCTGGCAAGGTCGGCGATAGATGTAGAGGCTTTGATCGACGATGAGATGCCGCTTTCGCTCGGAGTAGCCGCAATCGAGCGAGCGGCGAAAAAGGGAAGTCTCAAGATATTGCTCGATCCGGCGAGATAAACTTGGGCGCAAAAGCCGGGCGAGTTTGCTATAATCGCAAAAGTCACATAGTTCCGACATCAGGAGAAGCAGTTATGTTGAGATCTCATTCCGCCACGTCCGCAGTAAGGTGTTCGGGGCTCGCCCTTGCGTTCATATTTGCGATTTCAGGGGCAGTTTATTCCCAGCCCGAAAAGGTCACTAAGACCTTCGCCGAAGTGACCAAGCGGGTCGAGCCGGCAGTCGTGAGTATCGACACTAAGAGTAAAATTCCCCAGCCGCAGGCGCGCGGCGCTCAGACTCCAAGTGATGGCGGGGACGTAATGGACTTTCTCCGCCGCCAGATGCAGCAGCGGCCGGTCCACGCGGTCGGAAGCGGATTCATCGTAGACAAGAGCGGATATATCATTACAAACGCCCACGTTGTCGAGGATGCTGCCCGCATTACCGTCAAACTCGACTCGGGAGAGGAATATATCGGCCGCGTTATCGGGACTGACGACCAGACCGACATCGCAGTGATCAAGATCGACGTCCGCCGAGATCTGCCCACGGTGCGGTTCGGTGACTCGGAAAAGGCCGAGGTTGGCGATTGGGTGCTCGCGATCGGATCGCCATTTGGCCTGGCGAAAACCGTCACGGCCGGCATCATCTCGCAAAAACAGCGTGAAACCCCGACTGGCTCGATATTTCAGCGCTTCATTCAGACCGATGCCGCGATAAACCGCGGCAATTCCGGAGGGCCGCTCGTCAATCTAGATGGCGAGGTCATAGGTGTCAATTCTCAGATCGCGACTTCAACCGGCGATTACAACGGCGTCGGCTTTGCTCTCCCGGCCCGCGAGACCGAATACGTGTACGGCCAGATAGTCAAGAACGGTAAGGTCCGCCGCGGTTACCTTGGCGTGCTTCTCGATTCGGTCCAGGCCGAGTTTGCGACTGTTTACGGATTAAAAGATAAACGCGGTTCGATAATTACCGATATACGGGACAAGCAAGGGCCGGCAGCGCTAGCTGGACTAAAGGTGGGCGACGTGATCGTCGAATTTAACGGCCAGCCCGTTGCGAGTGCTCAGGACCTTATCGGAAAGGTTGCTTCAACATCTCCCGATCAGACGATCTCGTTAGCGTATTTTAGAGAGGTCGGTGCAAATTTTGAAAAGCAGACAGCGACCGTAAAACTCGCCGAAAGGCCGACGCGTGCTGCAGCCGATGGTGACAATGACGAACGGCGGGTCCTGCCCGTCGACGGTGGCAAGCCCGAACAAAAGCCATTCGGGCTTACACTGGCAGAAATGACTCCGACCCTGGCAACTCAATATAAACTCGAAGGACAAAAAGGATTGGTCGTTCGCGAGATCAACCCGTCCAGTTTTATCGCGGATATCAAGAATTCGAACGGCGGCGACGCTCTCGACGAGGGTGATCTGATCCAGCGCGTCAATCGCGTGAACGTGACCGAGCTGAGGGCGTTCAACGATCTTGTCTCGAAGCTAAAGGTCGGCGACCCGGTCGTTATGCACGTCCTCGCTTATAACCCTGTACTGAGGGCAACGCAGCTGAAGATAGTTCAGTTTACGGTGAGATAGCCGTGATCCTTGGCCACTGATCAAGCAGCCCTAAGTATGCAACTCGCGACTTGGGGCTTTTGAATTCAGGCATTAAACTAATCGTTTATGGCAACAGCAAAACAAGCGAAAACGAAGGCGGCCAAGCCGTCGGTAAAGAAATACAGCAATTACATCAATGGTGAGTGGGTCAAATCCTCGTCGGGCGAATGGTTCGACAACGTAAATCCCGCGGATACGACCGACATCGTCGGCCGCTTTCCTGCCTCAAATGCAGACGATGTCAACGCGGCGATCGCCGCAGCTAAGAATGCGGCAACCCGCTGGAGGCGAACTCCTGCACCGAAACGGGCCGAGATCCTTTTTAACCTGGGCGAGATACTGCGGGCAAACAAGGACGCCTTTACGCAGCAGATGACCCGCGAAATGGGCAAGGTCTTGAAGGAAGCCGGCGGCGACGTCCAGGAAGCGATCGATTGCACATATTACACGGCAGGCGAAGGCCGCCGCTTGCACGGCTTTACTACGCCGGCAGAAATGCCGAATAAGTTCGCGATGTGTGTTCGCCAGCCGGTCGGCATCTGCGGCCTGATCACGCCGTTCAATTTCCCGATGGCGATACCATCATGGAAGCTCATCCCGGCCCTCGTCTGCGGAAATACGGTAGTCCTCAAGTCCGGCGAAGATGTGCCGCTCTCGTCGCTAAACCTCATCAAGGCGTGCGAGCAGGCAGGAATCCCCAAGGGCGTCGTCAATCTTGTAAACGGAGCGAAAGAACCCGGAGCGGCCCTGGTCAGCCACAAGGATGTTCGGTTGATCTCTTTCACCGGTTCTACGTCGACCGGACGCGTCATCGCCGAGCAGTGTGCACGCGACAACAAGATCGTAAGCTTAGAAATGGGCGGCAAGAACGCGATCATCGTTATGGACGACGCTGATATCGACAACGCCGTTGACGGCTCGTTGTGGGGAGCTTTCGGAACAAGTGGGCAGCGTTGTACGGCTTCGTCACGGATCGTCGTTCATAAAAAGGTTTACAAGAAATTCTGCGAAAAGCTCGTCGAACGAGTGAAAAAGCTTCGTGTCGGGAACGGCCTTGATCCAAAAACGGATGTGGGCCCGGTGATAAACGAGCGGGCAATGGATAAGATCCATGGCTACATCTCGATCGGCAAGAATCATGACAAGGCGACACTTGCCGTCGGCGGTGAGCGGCTGACAAAGGGCGAATTCGCTAAGGGCTTTTTCATTGAGCCGACTGTATTTACCGATGTAAAACCGGGAATGCGCATTGCTCAGGAAGAGATCTTTGGTCCGGTCACCTGCGTTATTCCCTTTGGGACGCTCGACGAGGCGATCGACATCGTCAATGGCGTTGCGTACGGCCTCTCGTCAGCGATATACACGCAGGATGTCAACCAGGCGTTCTATGCGATGCAGGAACTCTACACCGGCATTTGTTACGTAAACTCCGCGACGATCGGTGCCGAGGTCCATCTTCCGTTTGGCGGAACAAAGGGAACCGGAAACGGCCACCGCGAAGCCGGCACTCAGGTGCTCGATATCTTCACCGAATGGAAGTCGCTCTACGTCGACTACAGCGGCAAGCTGCAAAAGGCGCAGATCGACGCGGTTGAGATATAGACCAGATCAAATTAGAATTTGCCAAAACGGCTGTTTGAACGCGGATTGCGCGGATAAGGCGGATAAGAAAGGATCGATCAGATATTGATCCGGCCTGTCCACTTTATCCGTTCGATACGCGTTGAAATATGGTATGAGTATCGTACGAGCCCGAGAAATTCTCCAACGCCAGTTCGGCTACGACCATTTCCGAATGAAGCAAGAGGCCGTTATCGAGGCGGTTCTCGAAAAGAAAGACTGCGTTGTGCTGATGCCGACCGGTGGCGGGAAATCTCTATGTTATCAGATTCCGGCGTTGATGCTCGACGGCGTGACGGTGGTGATCTCGCCGCTTATCGCCCTGATGAAGGATCAGGTCGATGCTTTGAGGGCTAATGGTGTCGAGGCTGCTTTCCTAAATTCGACACAGACGAATCGCGAACAGGTGGAGGTTTTTCAAGCGGTCCGCAACGGACGGCTTAAGCTGCTCTACGTTGCGCCCGAGCGGCTTTTACAGAGCGGCGATCGGTTCCTCGATTTTCTTTCCGGGATAAATATCTCGCTTTTTGCTGTCGACGAAGCTCATTGTATCTCTAGCTGGGGACATGATTTTCGGCCGGAGTATTTGCGGCTTGCGGCTCTCAAACGTGAGTTTCCAAATATTCCCGTACTTGCTCTGACAGCAACCGCCGATAAGCTTGTCCGCAGGGATATTTTTGAGCGGTTGAATATCGAGAAAGCCGAGCTTTTCATCTCAAGCTTTAATCGGCCAAACATTTTCTACGCGGTCGAACCAAAACGAAACTCCTACGCTCAACTCCTCGATTACCTCAAAAGGCGCAAGGACGAAAGCGGTATCATTTACTGCCTGAGCCGTGCGTCAGTCGATTCGCTTGCGGCCGATCTGCGTGATGAAGGGTTTAGTGCGCTGTCGTATCATGCCGGACTCGACAAGGCGACTCGCGACAAACATCAGGAGTCTTTTTTGAAAGACGAGACCAGGATCATTGTCGCGACGATCGCATTTGGCATGGGAATAGATAAATCGAACGTGCGGTTTGTCGTTCACATGGACCTGCCGAAGAATATCGAGAGCTACTATCAAGAGACCGGCCGTGCGGGCCGCGACGGTCTGGCGAGCGACGCCTTGCTGTTCTTTAGCTGGGCAGATGTCTTGAAGCTCAAGAAGTTTGCCGAGGTCGAAGGCAATCGCGAGCAGACCGAGATCATGCTCAAAAAGCTTGATCAGATGGGCAAATTCGGTGATCTGCGTTCGTGCCGTCGGAGGTTCTTACTCAAGTACTTTTCCGAGGAACTGAATGAAAACTGCGGCAACTGCGATAACTGCACGACCCATTTTGAAAAGTTTGACGGTACGATAATCGCACAAAAGGCCCTGAGTGCGGTCTATCGCACGGGCCAGCGGTTCGGCGTGGCGTATCTGGTCGATTTTCTACGCGGCTCGGAATCGACGAAGATCCGCGACGAGCATAAAAATCTCAAAACCTACGGGGTGGGTGCCGATATCTCAAAAGATCATTGGTTCAACTATTTCGACGATCTCATAGCTCAGGGTTTTCTGACCAAGAGTGACGGTCAATTCCCGACGGTCGCTTTGACCGAGACAAGTATGGACGTGCTAGCCGGAAGGACTAAGGTCGAGCTGGTCAAGCTTAAGATAAAAGAGGCGAAGCGGAAATCGCTCGTTTCCGACATTTCGCATCCTTACATTCCCGAGCTCTTCGACGCGTTGAGGCAGCTCCGAACGGTTTTCGCCCGAAATGAAAATGTTCCGCCGTACGTGGTGTTCTCGGATACGACGCTTGTTGAAATGGCGACCTATCTGCCGCAGAACATTTGGGAAATGCGAAAAATATCAGGTGTTGGCGATCTAAAGATCGACAAATACGGAGCCGATTTTATCAATGAAATACGGAACTATTGTTCGCGTAACAATCTCGTATCGCGTATAGATCTAAGATCGCCGAAACGCGAACGAAGGCAGCGGACAAAGCGTGACGCGACCGGGCGAGACACATACCGGCTGACGTTCGAACTTTTTCAGGACGGTAAATCAATGGAACAGATCTCGAAAGAACGCGGTCTGGGACTCAGTACTGTCGAAGGCCATCTGGCACGTTTTGTCGGAAGCGGTGAACTCGCTCTTGATCAGATCGTTCCTGTTGAGAAGATCGAGACGATCCGGAAAGCGGTTATTGAGCACGGCGGCGAGGGAATGATCGGCCCGGTCAAGGCGGCTTTGGGGGAAGATTTCAGTTACGGCGAGATCAGAGCCGTGCTTGCCGCGATCAACGCCGCTGCAAACGCATAGGGAACGCGGACGGCCCCGTCCGCGTTCTGTCGGAGGCGTCCGCGTTGCGGTCACGTGAAAGAAAAGTCGAGGGCCGTTTTTTAATATTGGGTAGAAACAACGTAAAATTATTCTTTTATTGGATTTAGTTATCGATAATTTGTTTTTTGGAGACTTTATTTATGAAGATCGGGTTACCGAAGGAAATTAAGGACAATGAGTATCGTGTGGGGCTGACGCCGGCGGGCGTTCAGGCGTTGGCGCATGCCGGGCACACGGTTTTTGTGCAAAAGACCGCTGGCGAAGGCTCCGGTTTTAAGGACGAGCAGTACGTCAAAGCCGGTGGACAGCTCTTGGAGACCGCGGACGAGGTTTGGGCGACGGGCGATATGATCGTAAAGGTCAAGGAACCGGTCGCTCCTGAGTATCCCCGCATGCGTGAGAACCAATTGCTTTTCACCTACCTTCATCTCGCACCTGAACTCGAATTGACGCGTGTCATGCTCGAGCGCAAGGTCACGGGCGTTGCTTACGAGACCATTACTGATGTCCACGGCAAACTGCCGCTGCTGACCCCAATGTCAGAGGTCGCCGGACGAATGTCAGTACAGGTCGGTGCAACATACCTTGAGAAAATGAACGGCGGTCGCGGCATATTGCTCGGCGGCGTTCCCGGAGTTCCGGCGGCGAATGTGGTCATCATCGGCGGCGGCATAGTCGGGACCGAAGCTGCCAAAATGGCTGTCGGCCTCGGTGCCAAGGTTACGATCATCGATCGCAATCTCGATCGTTTGCGTCAGCTCGACGATATCTTTCTCTCCAAGGTCCAGACGCTCGCCTCGTCGCGATACGCGATCGAAGAGGCGATCTCGCATGCCGATCTCGTTATTGGTGCTGTGTTGGTCGTCGGTGCCGCGGCTCCGAAACTCGTCACTCGCGACATGCTGCATTTGATCCCGCACGGGGCGGTGCTCGTTGACGTCGCTGTCGATCAAGGCGGATGTTTTGAGACAACTCACGCAACGACCCACTCGAACCCAACCTATTACGAAGAAGGCGTGCTGCATTATTGCGTCGCCAACATGCCGGGGGCCGTGCCGCGCACGTCGACATTTGCGTTGACCAACGCCACTCTACCTTACGCTCTAGACCTTGCAAATAAAGGGTTTGAGCGTGCAATAGCCGAGGATGCGGGCCTTCGCGAAGGCGTTAATACATACGCCGGCAAACTGACCTACGAAGCGGTCGCGACATCGCAAAACCTCGAATATACGCCGCTCGAAAGTATTCTCGATCTGGCGTCGGCGTCAGCGGTTTAGGCAGGAAAAGAGAAGATTGCCCGCGAAATACGCGAAAAAAACGAAAGCAATTTTTTCGTATGTTTCGCGTGTTTCGCGGGCAAATGATTTATGTACGAATTTGCAGTCACACCAGCAGTCACTCAGCTTCGCCGTCCCGGCGTGATCATTACCGAGGTCACCGCGGGCAGTGTCGCCGAGGAGCTTGACTTGCAGCCGAATGACCGCATTACCAAGGTCAACGGCAGGCCTGTGCGTGATTATCTGGATTTTCGATTTCAGACGGCAGGCGAAACGGATCTGACGTTTCAGGTCAAAAAGCCGAGCGGCGAAACCATCGATATTGAGTTTGACCGTGACGAAGGTGAAGACCTCGGGCTAATGTTCGAGCAGATCGTGCCGCGGCAATGCGCGAATGAGTGCCTATTTTGCTTCTGCAAGGGAAATCCTGAGGATGCGCGGCCGTCGCTATTTGTACGCGACGAGGACATCCGACTCTCGTTTCTTTACGGCAACTACACCACACTCTCGTCGATAACGGAAGACGAGATGAACCGCATCATCGAACAGCGGCTCTCGCCGCAATACGTCTCGGTACATGCGACCGACCTCAAGACGCGAGCGTATTTGCTTGGCGTCGACGAATCACGTGCAGACATCTCAGACAAACTCCAGCGGCTCCTCGACAATGACATTGAGATGCACGCCCAGGTCGTGTTGTGTCCGGAGATCAACGACGGGGCGATCCTGGAGAAAACATTGCGAGACCTCGCGGCTCATTATCCAAAAGTTGTTTCGACCGCCGTCGTGCCAGTCGCGTTGACGCGATACAACACCGACGATCGCCTCACCCGCGTTACGCCTGAGTTCTGCCATCGGACGATCAAAGACGTCGAAAAGCTGCAGAAAGAATTTCGAAAGACGCTGGGCGTGACCTTTGCATTTCTCGGTGACGAGATCTACATAAAAGCCGGTGCCGAAATACCGTCACGACGACATTACGGCAACTATCCGCAGATCGAGGATGGGGTCGGTATGGTGCGGTCGTTTGTGAAAGAGTTTGATAGCTTTCTTTCAGAACCGCCATCGTTATCGGGCGGGCGACAGTAGCCGAAAAAGTCACGGTATGTGCGAACCCACGCGCAAGCCGTCACGGATGTCTTGCAAGACAACAACATGAATCCACCGCTGTCTTCGGTGCGGCTGTTGCGCGTTTGGGCTGGGATTTTCCACGCCATTGCCCCGCATTTGCATCACCCAGCCGCGTCGTCGGAGCTCCAACGACACGCTGTTCCCATGCGAGAACTTCTTGTGAACCTTGCCCACAAGTATGCACAGTTTCC
>CAYSMU010000107.1:0-8516 GCA_964432145.1 uncultured Chloracidobacterium sp. | reverse complement strand
GTTCGCGCCGCGAAGCGCTCGGAGCCGCCCCTCTTCTTCCAGCCTGAGCACCTCGCTGCGGATCAACAGAGCCTTTCGCGTAGTGTCTCCGTCAACCGGGCCGGACTGACCAAAGACCTTAGTAATAGACAATATTAACAGTAATAACCATATTAGGATCCAGTACATTCCACGCACCTCAACTTCTGGATCGATCGTAATCTAAGGGAAGATCAAGTGCCGAGCGGAATGTCGCGAACCGGTTTTTTACCGCCGTAAGGCACCATGAATCCGCTAACTCATTGGCCGTCCAAGTATGTCGAATAGTTTACCGCGGTGGTTGCGGCTGAGTATGAATTTTCGGCCGCCGCGCATCTGCATCTCATGGTCGCCATTGAACATCGGATGCAGTTCCTCGATCGCGTCAATATTTACGATCACCGACCGATTTATCTGTACGAACTGCTTGGGATCCAGTTGTGCGGCTATTGAGCTGAGCGTTTGCCTGATCATGTGGCGGATGTTCTCGCCGAAAAGGTGGATGTATTTGTCGTCGGCCTTGATCCAATCGACTTTGTCGATCTTAACAAAGACAATTCTGCCGTTTCGTTTGACCAACAGCCGCTCAAGGTACTTTGGCTTATCGTGGATCGACCTGAGCAGTTCGACGATCTGTGCCGACTCCTGATCTCTCGATCGCCGCTCGGAAAGCAAACTGCGTGCGTGCTCGAGAGCCTGGCAAAAGCGTTGTTGATCGAATGGCTTCAGCAAATAGTCGACGGCATGAACCTCGAATGCGCGTACGGCGAACTCTTCGTACGCGGTCGTAAATACGATAACCGGCAAGTCCGCAGGCGCGATATGCTGCAGCATCGTGAACCCATCCATTTCCGGCATCTGAATGTCGAGGAACATAAGGTCGGGCTCGCTCTTCGCGATCGCCCGCAGGGCGGCTTTTCCGCTGCCGGCCTCCCCGACGACCTCGACATTCGGCTCGTCCGCCAGCAGCTTGCGGATATACCGCCTCGCAAACGGCTCGTCATCGACGATCAGGACCTTGATTGGCGCTACGCTCATATTTCGTATCAGGCACGTCAGTGTATATCATCAAAACCCTTTCGCAATGGGAGCGATAGATCGACGCGGCAGCCGCCTTCATCAAGTTCGACGATGGTAAGGGAAGCATCCGGCCCAAACATATGGTCGAGTCGGGATCGTACATTCGCGATGCCTACCCCGTTCGAGGTAACTACGCCGCCGCTAGATGTTTTGTTCGAACGTTCACCTGTGTTTTCGATACATACGCTAAGCTTGTCGCCCTGGCGACGAGCCGATACGGAGATCGCTCCTTTTGCCTCGTATGGGGCGATGCCGTGCTTTACAGCGTTTTCAACAAGCGGCTGCAGGATCATATGGGGAACGAGCGACTGTCCCACGTCGGGGTCGATATCGAAGTGTACTGTCAGGCGGTCCTCGAAGCGGGTTTTCTCTATCTCTAAATAACATCGGAGAAAATCGATCTCCTCGGACAACGCCACCATTTGATCGTTCGAATGCTCCAGGGTCTGCCTGAGAAAATCGCCCAATAGCGCGACCATTTCATTTGCCCGCTTTGGGTCGACAATGATCAGCGACGAGATCGAATGCAGGGAGTTGAATAGAAAATGCGGTTGGAGCTGCATTTTAAGGGCATTTAGCTGAGCACTCGATAATTCTGATTGGAGAGTTGCATTCCGTGCCGCCTCTTCCTTGAAGTTCCGATAAAAAAGCAGCGCCTGGATCGTGAAAAATGTCGGGGCATAGAGCGAAAAGACGGTATAGGCAGTCGGAACAAGTACTCGCTGCGCAAAAGCGATACCCGCAGGAAGGTCTGCCGAGCTGTTCCGTTCCGAAAAACCGCCAAACGCGAGAAATATCAGCGAGTACAGAAACGACACGACCAGGCCGACCGCGACGTTGCCGGCGACATTCCGCCATTTGATCTGCCGAGGATCGATCGGCATCCACCTTGCAAACAAGAAGATGACCGGCGAAAACAGGCCCCAGACGTATGATCGGATCAGGCTGACCGTCAGGACGAGCGACGGGCTCTCGGCGCGGCCTTCGCTGACCATGGCAAGATAGCCGACGCCGCTGAAAGTCAGGCCAACGGCCGTCCAGATGGCGAAAAGCACCAATGCGGCTTTTGTGTATTTGAGTGGCGATCTCATCGAATGAGTCGAAAGACCCGATCCACGTTCATTCTTACCGCACCCGCGAAAAGGCCGCCTGGCGAGAGATCCCGAGGACCGTTATGACTATCAGGAAGAAGATAACAATGTAGCTGACAAATCCAAAGAGCAGATAATGAAGCGCGACGCCGATGGTCACGGAGGCTGACGTTTCGGCCAGGATCGTTCGAGTCAATTTAGTATGATCATTTCTTCCGTAATTCGCTTTCATCTGTCACGCCGTTTAGGGGGCCCGAAACTATATCGCAGGGCCTCGTGCGTCCTGCTTCTGCTTGCTATCCCGGGCTTGATATTAGCCGCTGGGGTCGTCTGCGTGACAAAGGTTTGTCGCGAAGCCGCCGGATGATGGTGCGAAGGACATGGATCTCGACGCTGATCGGACCTGAATAGATAAGGGCCTACACCGCGATCAACGTGTTCCGAATGGAGATGCCGTGGGCCGGAAGGGAATATTCCTAAGGTGTTCGGGGATTATTCTTTCGGGTGATCGAGGAGATCTCAGGTTGAAAATTCTGTATTCAACCGGCCCAACGTTTGCCGAATTCTCATGCACGCTCAAGTACAGCCCCGAATATCCATCAATACCATGCCCCGTCGGCGAAGGGCGGATCCCGTGGTGCTCGGGCGCTCGGATGCCGCTTCAATGACAGAAGGCAGGTATGAGGCCCGGCTGGCTCAAAATACCGGCGAAATACTGTCGGCACTCGCACTGCGTCATAAAGTCTTCAATATAGAACTTGGCGGAGCCGATACATCCGGCGACACCCGGCTCGAGTTCGACGAGTACGACCTGAAGTGCCGGCACCTGATCGTAATCGACCGCGAGTCCAACGATACCGTCGGTACATATCGCCTCAACACGTACGAAACGGCTCGTTCCGTGAGCGGCTTTTACTCGGCACGCGAATTCACTATCGAAGACCTGCCGGCAGATGTTCTCAAGAACGGTGTCGAGATCGGGCGTGCCTGCATCGCCAGGGAACATCGCAATACAAAAGTCCTCTTCCTACTTTGGAAGGCGTTGCTTGCTCATTCGGCGCAATACGAAAAGCGATACTTTTTCGGGTGCTGTTCTATATTCAGCCGCGACATCAAAACCGGTCAGCGAGCTTACGAACAACTGCGTCGCGGCGGCCTGCTTGACGGATCTCTCCGCGTCCATCCAAAGAAGAATGCCGTCCCCGTAATCGGCAGCGGAGCAGTAGAAGACGTCGAACTTCCGCCACTTTTCAATATGTACCTGCGCCTTGGTGCGAGGGTCTGCGGCCCGCCGATGATCGATCACGAATTCGGGACCATAGACTTTTTTGTCGTGTTTGACGTCCGGTCGATGAATGAAAAATATCGCCGAATGTTCGCACCACGAGTGGGCTAGACAAAAACCCGCTCTTCCAGGTCCCAGTTCAGTTCCCTGTCAAATGTCAGCACCGTCGAGCATCTGGTGCCGTAACCCGGCGTCTTAATGAATATCGCGGATATCGCCTTTTCCGCTTCGTATGGAATTCCGGTCGATGGAAGGTCGGCGTCAGCGGCGAGGGTGTCGTCAGCGAGAATCTCGAAGCATTTGTCTCGATCGATCTCGGTGTTCGAGATCAGATCCTCAAAGCGCCTCTTTCCAAGTGCCACTTTTGGCCACGGTGTGTCGAGCAGATGATTGCTCAGGCCGTAGATGCCCGCGGGAAGTTGCGCCGGGTCGCCGCCGCGATTTGAGTAGTAAAATAGCTCGCGTCGCCTGCTCGAGATCTCGCCGACAAGGAGATTAAAGCCTGAATAATCGTCAGGCCTCTCTGCAATGTCATCAAGATACCGCTCCGCAGCGGCATCCGAGGCGAGGAACCCGGCGACCAACTCTCCGCGTGAGCGACTGCCTGTCGGGGCCGACGGGTCGCGATAGTTTGTCACGGCTGCAAATCGCCCGCTTTTTGTAACACCGAGCCACGTTCCGCCGCCTATAAGATCGCGTCCGGCATAGATCGACGAATAGTCCGGCCAAAAGTTCGCGGCAAGAGACGGGCGATCGTAATACTCGTCACGATTGGCGAGCACGATCAGCGGATTGTCTGCGTGTCGATCGTAGGCGAAGAGAATGATGCACATCGTTCGTCAGTTTCGTCCGTCAAGCTTCCGAAGGCAAGCTTCATCAGGTCCCGGAGGCCTGTCGGCCTCGCTCCAAGTCTAATATTCGCGGCACCGATCTCAAACGCGAGGCTCCACTGTCGAAACAGGATCCGATAGGCGTCGACAAGGGAATATTTCGGATCGTAGATATTCGTAGATTCGCTTGTTACGCCGTTGAGCTCGATGATCGTGAGCCCCTCGCCAGCCCTCAGGGCGTCGAACGATGGCACACGAATATCGAAACGCCCGAAATAAAAACCATCGATATCGCGGCAGATCAAGTCGATCCGTTCCTCGAGTTCTTTGGTTTTTAGATGGCCGCCGTCGACAAAGATCGCTCCACGGGAATGGGTTCCGATGTCGATGAGCTTTACCGTTTCGCCGATCTCAGGAATGCGGTCGAGGTCACCGCGCTGTTCGAAGTATTTTGACGCCATCGCGACTGCACGTCGGTCGGCGAGAATCAGCTGCTCGACCGTCGAACGTCCGTCGCCCAAGAGCTCAGGAAATTGCTTCTCGGTTATAGAGAATGTCTGTCCGCACTCGTCATTCGGCCGGCGATAGTAAAAGATGCTGACCTCTTCGCCCCGGACGTATTGCTGAACGATCAGATCGGACTGCGTCGTCGTAACAGCTTCGGCCAGCTCATCGAATGAGCGAACGATAGTTACGCCTTTGCCGCGTTCGCCGGCGTCCGGCTTTACGACCAGCGGAAAGCTCAGGCCATTGTCGTCCATGAACCGCCACGCCGTCCGCAAACGCGTGCCTGCAGATTCGGCGGTTCTGATCAGCACGTGCAAAGGCAGAAATTCGGCCGCGGCCGCGGACCGTCCGAGAAGGCCGTAGATCTCGTGTTTCGACTCGCCCTTGAAACCACCAGCCGGAAACGCCGGATTTGCCGCCGTAAAGGTCGACAGCCCGCGATGTTTGATACCGAGCCAGAGGCAATAAATGGCCACCGGTGCGTAAAATATCTGTATCGGCCAGAACTCCCAGTTGGTGATCCGCCTGATCCTGCCTACGAGCAAACGCCGGTTCCTTCGCGACGAGTACCTGATGGTCAGCCGCGTCGCAAAAAACAATGCGGCCGCCCCGGCCAGGACATTCCCGCCAAAAAAGGCCGACTGCGAATACGCCGCCGAACCGACGAGGAGCGGCGTCCAAACGACCGACGCTAGCAGAAAGTAGACGGCAAATTTCCGCGCGTCCGTCCGCAGAGCACCGGCCGCCAGATATGTCGGCAGCCTCAGCCCCGTGACAAAGCGGGATAGAAACACCGCCGATGCGCCGTTCTTAACCAGCCAGTTTGTTGCTTTCGCTTTTGTCGGATCGGAAACGAAACGCCGCACCAGCCGATTCTCAAAGACGCGTTCGCCCGCAAGCCGGCCCACTCCGTAGAGCATCATATCGCCGGCGAAGATCCCGAGAAAGCACGCCGCCATTGCTGCGGCGATCCCGATCTGTCCGTTTGCGGCGGCCGTTCCCGCGGCAATGCACGCCGCGTCCTCGCTCGCAAATGTCCCGAGAAATATCAGGACGAACAAAACGGCGGCCGATACAGGCGGCACGCCGTCGCTCAGGTATGAGAACAAGTCGAACATCGTCTCAAAATGCGTGCCCGAGTATCGGAAGGTCGCGTCGATGAATAAGCAAGATGACGGCGCTGAGCACGAACACCGTTACGGCCAGGCCAAAGAGCAGCCCGCCGTCATCCTTGACGACGATCCCGAGCATCGTGAGATGGCTCATGATCGCCCCCGAGATCGTGCCGAGGGCAAGAACACCGCCGAGCCACGCTGTGCTCGGGATGAGCAGCAGGATGACCGCGATCAGCTCGACGACACCCGAGCCAATGCGGCCGTATGCCTCAAGCTCGGGCCCCATAAGCGTCGAAAATATGTATTTCGACTCTTCGGCACCGGTGAACTTAAAGAACAATGTCTGAAACAATATGATCGCCACGACGATGCGGCAGATCCAGCTGATTATGTGTAGTTTTGACTGCATGATTCTCCTTTTTAGGCAGCGATCTTCGCACGGTACTCGACGGTCGAGGGAGCGACGCCGAAGTTTTCCGGAGCCGCGGCACCCATTGCCGCAAGTTTCTCCGCGATAAGCGCATGATGATGAACTGTATGACTGTGGACGAATTCGACCTCGCGGCCGAGGCCTGACGGCAGCCATATATCCCGGTCGATCTCCGATCTGACAAGAACGCTCTTACCCATGCTTCGGCCGTTTAACGACCTCAGTTTTTCGATCAGGTCGCGATACCGGCCGGCGGCGAATTTGGGATCGAGTTCTATGCGTTGGTCGCGTTCTCGGTCTCCGTAATCGAGCCTTCCGCTAACTGCGCCGGCGATCAGCATACGGACCATATCGAGGTCGTGCCGAAACTGAGCACCGATGCTGCTGCCGTTAATAACGCGTCGAAAGGTGACCTCGTCGATCCGCGAGATCAGATCGACGGCACGTTCAAGCTCATTGATCAGCCCGGCGATCTGTGTGCAGGCCGCGACGCTTGTTTCCTTTAATAATTCGAATTCCTGTCGCATGTTTACGGCATGAGAGAGTTTTCCTCCCGCTCACAAATTCCATGGGCAACCGCAATTATTCCCAACGATTTTTTTGGAATACCGGCTGTTCGGCCGGGGATTAAACCGGCTGAAACCCGCCGCCGTAGTTGATCGCTGCGGGTCGATAAATATCGAATTACGGAGTCAATTTAATCTATATGTACAAACTCAAATCTCTTGTTACGCTCGCGGCAATCGCGATAATCGCATTGAATGCCGCGGCCATCGCCGTTCCGGCCGCCAAAAAGCGGCAGGCTTCTTTCACGGTCCGCATTGAGAACATCTCAAGCAAGGACGGCCTTGTGGCTGCGGACGGTTCCAAATATCCATTCGCTGTCTCGCCCGGCTTTTATGCGGCGTCGGAATCCAGTTTCGACCTCTTCACTGTGGGAAAGAAAGCTTCGCTCGGCCTCGAGGCTCAGGCGGAGGACGGCGACCCGGGAATGCTCGCCGATGCGGTCATAAAGAAAGGCCTGGCCGGTTCGTATGGCGCGTTCCTGAAGCCGATGGGTGCCGACATGCCGGCTCCGATCCTGCCGGGCGGCGCTTATGAATTCAGGTTCATGGCGACCGAGGGCACCAAGTTGAGCATTATCGCAATGTACGGCCAGTCGAACGACCTGTTTTACGCGCCGGAAAAGGCTATCGCACTCTTCAATGGTTTGGGTGAACCGCTCACCGGCGATATCACGGCTGAGTTCCAGCTATGGGATGCCGGTACCGAGGTCAATCAGGCACCCGGCATCGGCCCCGATCAGGCTCCGCGTCAGAAAATGAAAAACTCAGGCGCGGCCGAAAGCGGCGTTGTCGGCCCCGTTAAGGACGGCTTTGTTTATCCGAACACAAAGGACGTTCTCCGCATTACGGTCACCGCTAACTGATCAACTAACAAAACGGCAGGCGGCCCTCTCGCTGGGCCGCCTCCAAACTCACTAATACTAATATGAAAGGTCTAATTAACAATATCGTTTTATCCGTGCTCACGATCCTGTCTCTAAACTTCTTTGCCGATGCACAGACGATCGAACGCCGGTCGATAACGCTCGACGGTGCACGCACGGTTATCTCGGCGGCAAAGGACTATGCCCGAAAGAACAATGCTCCCGGCGGCGTCATCGCGGTCGTTGATGAAGGCGGCAATCTTGTCGCACTTGAACGTCTCGACGGAACGTTCAGTGCGGGAGCGAATATCTCTGTGGGGAAGGCAAAGACCGCGGTAATGTTCAAACGGCCGACAAAGTTCTTTGAGGACGTGATCAAGAATGGCCGCACGGCGATGGTCGCACTGCCCGATTTCACACCGCTTCAGGGCGGAGTGCCGATAATGATCGACGGCCAGCTGGTCGGCGGAGTGGGAGTTTCTGGGGCAATGTCTGCCGCCCAGGACGAAGAACTCGCGATCGCCGGAGCCGAAGCTCTTACGAATTCAAAGATGCTGCCGGTCACGTTCTTCGACAGCAAAACAGTGTCCGACGCATTTGCCAAAGGAGCAGTCCTTGAGGACGGCTCAAATGGCGAAAACTACATGGTCCACGCCAGCCGCCGCGAAAAGGCCGGTATGAGCGAGGTCCACGAACTCGATACCGACATCATTTATGTACTTGACGGCACC